>CAZBTQ010000010.1:0-35704 GCA_964494405.1 uncultured Iamiaceae bacterium | reverse complement strand
GCAGGAAGTGGGGCGAGTTCCGGGTCGCGCTGCTGCGCCTCGTGGCCGTCGTGGGCGCGATCGGTGTGATCGCGACGGTCGCCGCGTGGACGATCGGGCCGTGGGCCCTCACGACCTTCTTCGGATCGGAGTACGAGCTGGGCCACCGCGACCTCGGCCTGCTCGCGCTCGGCAGCTCCCTCTTCATGGTCGCGGTTGCGCTCGGCCAGTCGTTGATCGCGCTGAGCTCGCAGGTCCACCTCGCCCTGGCGTGGGCGGTCGGGTTGGTGGTGTTCGTGGTCGTGACCGCGCTCGGCAGCGATCTGTTCCTGCGCGTCGAGGTGGGGATGGTGGCCGGCACCGGCACCGTGGCGTTCCTGCTCGGCGTGCTGATGAGCTACCAGTTGCGTGCCGCGGGCGGCGAGGACGTCCACGACGTCGACGTCGCCCAGGTCGCCACGTGAAGGGCATCGTCCTCGCCGGGGGCCGTGCCACCCGGTTGGGCCCGGCGAGCCGGGCGACGTCGAAGCAGCTCATGCACGTGTACGACAAGCCGCTCGTCTACTACCCGATCAGCACGCTCATCCTGGCGGGCATCGACGAGATCCTCGTGATCTCGAACCCTGACCAGCTCCCCACCTTCCGCACGCTGCTCGGCGACGGGAGCCAGTGGGGCTGTCGGTTCGAGTACGCAGAGCAGACCGAACCCCGCGGGCTCGCCGATGCGTTCGTCGTCGGGGCGGAGTTCATCGGTGGCGAGTCGGTGGCGTTGATCCTCGGCGACAACATCTTCTTCGGCCATGGCCTGGGGGAGCAGCTCCAGCAGTACACGAACCCCGCAGGAGCCGTCGTGTTCGGCCTCTGGGCCCACGACCCGCACCGGTACGGCGTGCTCGAGCTCGACGACTCCGGACAGGTCGTCGGCATCCACGAGAAGCCGGAGGACCCGCCGTCGCGGCTCATGGTGCCGGGCCTCTACTTCTACGACGACACGGTGGTCGAGCGGGCGGCGCAGCTCCGGCCGAGCCCGCGGGGCGAGATCGAGATCACCGACCTCAACGCCGGATACCTGCGCGACGGCCTGCTCGAGGTGTGCCGGTTGCCGTTCTCGACCGACTGGTTCGACGTCGGCACCTTCGACGCGATGCTCGACGCCCAGACGTGGGTGGCGGGCCAGCAGCGGCGCAAGGGGCTGCTGGTCGGCTCGCCCGAGGCGGCCGCGCACCGCGAGGGCTTCATCGACACAGACCAGCTCCGGCGGCTCGCCGAGGCGCTCGACCACGACGGCGACCTGGCCAAGAGCGGGTATGCCGAGCTGCTCCTCAACACGCTCGATCTCGACGAGGGGCCGCTGGGGCGATGAAGATCTTCGTGACCGGGGGAGCCGGGTTCATCGGCTCGAACTACGTCCGCTGGGTCCTCGCGAACACCGACGACGAGGTCACCGTCTACGACGCGCTGACGTATGCGGGGAACCTCTCGACGATCCGCGACCTGGAGGACTCACCCCGGTTCGCGTTCGTCCACGGCAACATCTGCGACCCGGGCACGCTCGAAGCTGCCATGTCGGGCCACGACGCCGTCGTGCACTTCGCCGCCGAGAGCCACGTCGACCGGTCGATCGCCGGCCCGGACGACTTCGTCAACACCAACTGCTTCGGCACCAACATCGTGATGGACACGGCACGGCGCCTCGACATCGGTCGGGTCGTCCACATCGGCACCGACGAGGTGTACGGCTCGGTGGAGGTGGGCTCGTCGAAGGAGACCGACCCGCTCTCACCGCGGTCGCCCTACTCGGCGTCGAAGGCCGGATCCGACCTCATCGCCCTCTCCTACCACCACACCCACGGCCTGCCGGTCACGGTCACCCGCTGCACCAACAACTTCGGTCCGTACCAGTACCCCGAGAAGGCGATCCCGCTCTTCACGACCAACCTGCTCCGGGGGCGACCCGTCCCGCTCTACGGCGACGGCCTCAACGAGCGTGACTGGCTCTACGTCGACGACCACTGCGCTGGGGTCCACCTGGTGCTCGAGACGGGTGCGGCCGGAGAGATCTACAACATCGGCGCGGGGAACGAGACGCCGAACCGCGTACTGGTCGACAAGCTGCTCGCCTTGATGGGGGCCGGCGAGGAGATGGTGCAGTACGTCGAGGACCGGCTCGGTCACGACCGCCGCTATTCGGTCGACATCGCCAAGATCGTCGACCTCGGCTGGCGCAAGCAGCGCACCCTCGACGAGGCGCTCGAGGCCACCGTCGCCTGGTACCGCGACAACGAGTGGTGGTGGCGCCCCCTCGCGCACGACGCGCCGTGAAGGTCCTCATCACCGGGGCCCGGGGTCAGCTCGGCCACGAGCTCGTGGAGGTGTTCGACGCCCACGACGTGATCGCGACCGATCGGTCGTCGCTCGACGTGACCGACCGTGGCGCGGTGCTCGACATGGTCGCATCGCTGCGGCCCGACGCGGTGGTGAACGCTGCGGCGTGGACCGCGGTGGACGAGTGCGAGGAGGACCCGGACCGAGCGTTCGTCGTCAACGCATTGGCAGTGCGTTGGCTGGCCGAGGCGTGTCGCGGCGTCGGGGCGCGCCTGTGCCAGGTGTCGACCGACTACGTGTTCGATGGCACGAAGGACGGCCCCTACGACGAGTGGGACGAACCGATTCCGATGTCGGTGTACGGACGCTCGAAGCTGGCGGGGGAGCGCGAGGCCGGCCCGGGCGCGTTGGTGGTGCGCACGTCGTGGGTGTTCGGTGCACACGGCCCGAACATGGTGAAGACCATCCTCCGCCTCGCTGCCGAGCACGACACGCTGCGGTTCGTGGATGACCAGCGGGGCTGTCCGACCGCGGCGGAAGATCTGGCGGCGATGATCGGTCGCCTCCTCGTCGAAGGTCGTTCAGGCACCTACCACGTGACGAACGCCGGGCCAGTGTCGTGGTTCGAGTTCGCACGAGAGGTCTTGACCGCGGCTGGACTCGACCCCGACCGCGTCGAGCCGATCGCGACCGCGGAGATGCACCGGCCGGCAGCTCGGCCCGCCAACTCGGTGCTCGACAACGCTGCGCTGCGCCTGTCGGGTATCGAGCCGCTGGGTGACTTCCGCGCGCCCCTGGCTCGGCTGGTGGGTCTCTGAGGTGATCCGATCGTCCTGGCGCCAAGTAGCATGACTCGCCGTGCCAGTGGGGGTCGTGCATCAGACGTGAAGCTCATCATCCAGATCCCCTGCCTCAACGAGGAGGATCAGCTTCCGGTCACGCTGGCGGCCCTACCCCGATCCGTCCCGGGTTTCGACGTGGTCGAGTGGTTGTTGATCGATGACGGGTCGACCGATGCCACCATCGACGTCGCGCGACGTCATGGTGTCGACCACATCGTCGCGCTTCCCGCCAATCGCGGGCTGGCGACCGCGTTCCAGGCCGGCCTCGACGCCGCGGTCAAGCTCGGCGCTGACGTGATCGTTAACACCGATGCCGACAACCAGTACTCAGCTGACTCGATCCCCTTGCTCGTGAGGCCGATCGTCGAGCTCGAGGCCGACATCGTCATCGGCGACCGAGATGTCCGCAACGTCGAGGAGTTCTCCTTCCTCAAGCGCCGACTTCAGGTGTTTGGCAGCTGGGTCGTGCGGGTCGCGTCTGATACCGACGTCCCGGACACGACATCGGGGTTCCGTGCTTACTCCCGGGAGGCGGCCCTCCAGCTGACGGTGGTGAGCCGCTACACCTACACGATCGAGTCGATCATCCAGGCGGGCAAGTCCCACACGGCGATCGCACACGTCCCGGTCGGCGTCAACGCCAAGATGCGTGAGTCGCGCCTGTTCGGCTCGACCTGGAGCTACATCCGACGGAGCGGACTCACGATCGGACGGGTGTTCGCCGCGTATGAGCCGCTCAAGTTCTTCGGGGCGATCGCCGCAGTGCTCGCTGTCGGTGCAGCCATCGCGTTCTCTCCGTTCTTGTGGGATTGGATCGTGAACGGGCAGCGAGGCGGCCACGTCCAATCGATCGTCCTCGGAGCGATCTTGGCACTGGCTGCCATCCAGGTGTTCGCGCTCGCCATTGTCGCCGATCTCATCTCCGCGCATCGCACGGTCACCCAACGGGTGCTCGAACGCGTGCGCCGGTTGGAACTCGAGGCGGGTGTCGAGCCATCACACCTGCTCGACGATCCTCGCCCAAGACGCGCCCACGACTCGACCTGATCAGGTTCCGTTCGGAGGACGAGCACCCAGGGCGATGCGTCGGGTGGGCGATCCAGCGAACAGAGCGGCATCGGTGGCGTCGCGCCCGTCGATCAAGACCTCTGCGCCTCCAAGGTCGCTCGGTTCGAGCTCCCGGTACGCAGCATGGTCGGTGTGGAGGACGGCGGCGTCGACCTCGCGGCCGAGGTGGTATGGCTCGAAGCCGAGCGCTCGGATCTCCTCGTCGGTGTACAAGGGGTCGTGTGCGAGCACCTCCGCCCCTGCGCTGCGCAACGCATCACCCAACGGAAACGCGCCCGAGAAGGCGGCCTCCTTGACGCCACCGCGGTAGCTGATGCCGAGGATGGCGACCGACCTGCCCTGCAGGCCACCGATCGCGTCCTCGAGGAGCGACGCCGTATAGGCGGGCATGGACTCGTTCACCGCCCGAGCGACCGCCGGCAAGGTGGCGTCAGGATCGGCGTGGAGGTACAGACGTGGGTACACAGGGATGCAGTGCCCTCCCACAGACACACCGGGCGTGTGGATGTGCGAGAACGGCTGCGTGTTGCATGCGGCGATGACCGACCGGATGTTGACCCCGATGCGGTCACTGAACCGAGCGAACTCGTTCGCCAGCGCGATGTTCACGTCCCGGTAGGTGGTCTCTGCCAACTTGGCGAGCTCGGCCGCTTCTACGGAACCAAGGTCCCACACGCCATTTGGACGCTCGAGATCGGGACGGTCGTCAAACTCGAGCGCTGACTCGTAGAACTCCACACCGCGCTTCGCTGACTCTGCATCGACGCCTCCCACGAGCTTCGGATAGCGGCGGAGGTCGGCGAAGATCCGGCCGCTGAAGACCCTCTCGGGCGAGTGCACGAGGAACAGGTCCGAGCCGGGAGTGAGGCCCGAACGCTCAGCGAGCACAGGGAGTATGCGCTGGCGCGTGGTGTGGACCGGCAGCGTAACCTCGTATGACACCAGGGTGCCCGGACGAAGGCCGTCGGCGATGGCGATGGTCGCTGCATCAAGGGGACCGAAGTGGGGGTGAGCGTCGGCGTCGACCACGAGGGGCACGACGACCACGACGACATCGCTACGACTCGCGGCACTCGTGGTGTCGGTAGTCGCGGTCAGCCGCCCAGCATCCACGACCTCGCGAAGTCGTTCTGCGAGGTTGGCCTCGCCATCGAATGGAGCGATGCCAGCGTTGACTGACTTGACCACCGATTCGGCGATGTCGACCCCGATGACCTGGTGGCCGGCTCGGGCGAACTGGACCGCGAGTGGGAGCCCGATCTTGCCCAACGCGATGACACAGACCTGCACTCATCCTCCAACTGCACGGGAACAGGAGAGCGTACCTGAGGGATGCTCCCACCCGAACTGGTCAGACCGGCTCGGCGACGTAGATGACCTGGTACGACAGCGACACGGGACAGCGGGGGATGACGCCCCACGGGTGCCAAAGCCCCACTGGTCTGACGTCGCGGACCATGAAGCCGCACCGCTCGACCATCTTCGTGACCCAGCGTGGGGTGAAGTAATACAGGTGCTCCTCGCTGTAGAAGCGCGCCGTGGAACGACGGTACTCCCATGCGAGCACAGGAAAGGCGAGGGGGTTCGGCGTCGAGATCGCCAGCACGCCACCAGGGTTGAGGTGTTCTCGCAGGCTGCGGATGTGGTCATAGGGACGCTCGAGGTGTTCGATCAGCTCGCCACTGAGGACGGTGTCGAAGCGGCGGCCTTCGAGGATGGCGTTGATCTCGGTGACGTCGCCCACGATCGTCTCGTCGTACCCCGGCGCGTGCTCCACCGGGACGTTGAGATCGAAGCCGACGGTGTGACCTGGGCCCAGGTACGGGCTCGGGAGCTCGGCATAGCCAAGATCGAGGACGGTGCTGCCGACTCGGGTCTCGGACATCATCTGCAGCCGGCGGTGCTCGTAGCGCTGTGATCGCATGGCCGCTCATCGTGGCCGTCGACGGCCGGGGTGGCAACTGCGCCCGCGCGGCGGAGCAATCCGGAGGACGTATCATCCGCCCCGGATGCGTGCCCTCTTCGACATCGTTCACCCCGCACACGTGCACTTCTACCGGCACCTGCACGACCGTCTCCGCGACGAGGGACACGAGGTTCGTGTGATCGCTCGCGACAAGGACGTCACGTGCGACCTCCTCGATGCCTTCGAGATGCCACACGAGGTAGTCGGTCGTCCTCGGAGCAACTCGCTGGGACAGGCGGCCGAACTGATCGGCCGCGACTTTCAACTTGCTCGTGAGTGCATCCGGTTCAAGCCGGATGTCGTCCTCACCCGCAATCCAGCGGGTGTCCAGGCCGCTCGGCTGACGCGGACGCTCGGCATCTTCGACACCGACAACGGGACCTCGGCCGGACGCCACTTCGCGATGGCTCGTCCGTTCGCCGACATCATCACGAGCCCGGCGTGCATCGGGGAGGACTATGGCGACAAGCACCGACGCTTCCCCTCCTACAAGCCACTTGCCTTCCTCCATCCGAACCACTTCCACGGGGATCCGTCCGTTCGCAGCGACCTGGGCGTCGGGGCCGACGAGCCGTATGCCATCGTGCGACTCGTTGCCATGTCGGCGTCGCACGACCACGGTGAGAGCGGGCTCACCGTTGACGCGCTACCGCTCGTCGTCCAGCGTCTCTCCGCACTCATGCGTGTCTTCGTCTCCGGCGAGGCGGCGCTGCCGGAGGGCTACGAAGCCCTTCGGTTGTCGATCAGGGCAGAACGAATGCTCGACGCCGTGTCGCAGGCGTCGCTGCTCATCGGCGACAGCGGCTCCATGGTGGGGGAGGCGGGGGTGCTCGGCGTCCCGACCCTGTTCGTCGGATCGTTCGCTGGGCGGCTCGCGTTCCTCGACGATCTCGAACATCGCTGGGGCCTGTGCCGACAGACGCAGTTGGTCGATGCCGAATCGCTCTGGGCGCAGGTCGCACCGTTGACAGAACACGGGATCAAGGATGTGTGGCAGGCGCGCCGCACTGAGATGCTGGGTGAGATGGTCGACGTCTCCGACTGGTACTGGAACCTCCTCGACGAGGTCGTGTGACCAGCGCCGACGACGAGCCCGATCTGGAACGGTCCAGCGAGGCGGCGGCAGATCCGACGACCGCGCCGGCTCCGGACGGGTCGTGGATGCGAGACATGGCCAGCCGCGCCGAGCGCTTCGTCGGCCGTCGGAACTCGACGAGGCCGCCTCGATGGCTCACCTTGCTCGTCGTGGTGGCCTTGGCCGTCGGCGCGTGGTTCGCGTATCGCTCATTGCCGACTGACGAGGTTGAGTTCGATGCGACGAGCCTCGTGCTGCTGGGGTTGCTCAGCCTTCCAGGGCTGGTGCTCAATGGGGCAGAGTACAAGCTCACTGCGTTCCTCGGAGGGGTGCACGTCGGGCTCGTGTCATCGATGCGCATCGCCCTCTACGGGGCGGCAGCAAACCTCTTGCCTCTTCCAGGCGCGTCGATGGTTCGCATCGAGGCGATGCGGAGAGCGGGCGCACCGTTGCGACGGGCCGCCACGATCACAGTCGCGGTGGGGCTCGGGTGGCTCGGCCTGTCGCTGCTCCTCGCCGGGATCGTGCTGGTTCCCGCCGGCCTGCGGTCGATCCCGTTCCTCGCGTCAGGAGGCCTGGTCCTCGTGGCGGTGGCCGCGGTGATCAGCCGCGGTCGGCCGTGGCGGCAGGCGGTCGATGGATTCGCGATGGTGCTGGCGGTCGAGCTTGCCTTCGTCCTGCTCCAAGCATTGCGACTGTGGCTCGCGCTGCGCTCGTTCGGTGTGAGCGTTGGAATACAGGAGAGCCTCACATTGGGAGTGTCGAACGCGGTGGCGGCAGCCAGTGGCTTCCTTCCTGGTGGACTGGGCATCCGTGAGGCGGTTGCCGCTGCCCTTGGCCCGATGGTGGGCCTCGAGCCTTCCACCGCCTTTCTCGCGGCGCTGATCGACAGAGTCGTGGCTCTCGCGATGCTCGCGATCTTGAGCGTGCCGCTGTTGGGCCTGTCGATCGGTCGACGACGAGGAGCGTCGCGCGGTACAGCCGTCAACCGTTGACGTCGATCGTGGTGGCGGCATCGTCGCCGAACCAGGCCACCTCTTCCTGCACGAGTTCGAGTCGTATCTGGCCGTCGCCGTCGCGTACCCGCCGAAGGTCGTCTGCCGACAAGGTCACTCGCACGGTGGTCGAGTCGCCGGGCGCGAGGGATCGCTTCAGGGAGTACCCCGGGGTGTCGAGGTCTGTGCCGATTGCGGTGACGCCCAGTCGGACCGGCCCGAGTGATCCGGGTGTCGAAGACGCATCGTTCGGCCACGGTGAGCCATGACCTGCGTGTTGGATCGTGACGTCGAACGACACGGGACCGGTGTCGAGGATCACCGTCGGAGCCTCGATCTGGGCCCGCTGGGCGGCGTCGGGCACCGAACCGTCCCAGTCGGCCGGGAACAGTGCGCCGCTGGCGTCGAGGAACTCGAGCACTGCTCCCGGTCGAACCCACAGGGCGTAGGGGCTGTGGTTCTCTGATCGGATCAGCCGGCTTTGGCCGGGCAGTTCGTCTCCGGGATCCGCGGAGGACAACAACAGATCGCCGCACCAGCTGCCACCCGTGTCGTCCAGCGGGAGAATCTCGAACCTGTATCGCGGCAGCAGCACCTGGTAGTTGAAGGTGTGCCATCCGGTGCCGGATGTCGGCTGGAAGGCGATGCACGGCTGACCGTCGCCGAACAGGTCGTCAGGTACCGACGCCACGACCTCGGCGAGCTCGGCCTGTAGTGCCCGCTCGCCGGCGTCGTGCCACAGCCGGTCGACCGACGAGACGCCTCCCACGAGGAACATGACTCCCGTGAGCATGAGCATCAGACGGCCGCTCAGCGCGCGAAACAGGTGGAGCGTGACGGTCGCGGCAATCGCGATCGCCGCGATCCACCCGAGTCGGATGCCCCCGAGCCAGCGTATGGGCGTCATGACACCGAGGACGTTCACGAAATCCACCCGTCCGCCGAGCGCAGCGGGGTCGAGGACGAGTCGCGCGAGAGCCGCTGTCATGCCGATCGCCCCCACTGCCAGTGCGAGGTTCAGCAACGGTCGGCGGCCTCGCGCGGTCACGGCGAGTCCGAAGGCGAGAGGGGCGGCGAGGAACGGCTCGTTGTAGCGGCCGTAGATCAAGCCATCACCGGAGCTACCAGCGGCGTGGGCCGCCGACAGCACCACGCCGCCAGCGACCACCAAGGTGACGAAGCTCGCCGTCGTGGAGATTGGGTCCCTACGACGCCAGGCGCTCGTTGCCAACCATGCGAGTCCGATCATGGCGAAGCCGAGCGTCGCTGCGGCGGCGTAGAAGAGGTGACCCGCCGCGGTCGCGAGGAGCTCGCCCAGTCCTTCCCAGGACAGCGCTCGCTGTGCGAACGCGGTGGAACTCGAGCTTCCGCCTGGTTGGTTGGGCCCCCATGGGAGGCTCTCGGTCGCCGCGAGCGCTGCCCCGGCTACGACTGTGCCGGCCAGGAGGCCACCGAGGCCAGCCCCCATCGTCCTCGTAGTGATCGACCGTCGGACGAGGGAGAGCACGGATAAGGCCGCGAACGCGCCCGCCACGACGACGGCCCGGGGGTGGATGACGACGATCCCGCCGCACGCGGCTCCCGCGAGAACCCAGCGCCACGCGTGATTGCCCCGGTCTGCGGCAGCATGGACGGCGATCACGCATCCCAACACCGCTGGAAGCAGCGCGTTCTCTGACATCGCGAGCGAGGTGAAGAGCAAGTAGCTGGGGAACGCGCACGTGGCGAGGCCGGTCAGCACTGCGGTGGTTCCCGCGGCGAGCCCGGTGCGACGGACCAAGTGGACGAGCAAGGAAAAGCTCAGAACCAGGAGGGCGATGTTGACCGCCTGTGTGCCTCGGCTGAGCGCGGGATAGCTGGCGAGGACCCTCTCGACGGGAGCGAGCAGGTAGCTGTAGCCGGAGAAGTACTTGGTTCCCGACGTCGCTCCCCAACCTGCGATGGCGCGGGCGTTGAGCAGGTAGCCCGCCTCGTCGGCGTAGATCAACGGGCGCACGACACCGGAGGCGACGATGGTCGCCGTTCCCGCGAGGAGTGCGCCGGCGATGATCGCCGAGCGACGCGAGTGGTGGGAGCCGCCGGTGTTCGTTTCGACGCGTGCGGTCATCGCCAATGGTCAGTCGACCGCGAGGACGTGGAGGAAGTTCGTGTCGGGGTTCGGCTCCAAGCCGTTGGGCGGCCGTTCGATCGAGCGCTCGATCTCCTGGAGGACGAGCGGCACCGCGCCCCGCTCGCCGACCGATGCCCCAACGTCGTCGGGTCGCGAGGTGACGAGGACCAGGCGCTTTCCAGTTTCTGTCGCCCGGTCCGACGCGGTGCCGACGAGGGTCGCGTCGCTCAGGTCGGCGCGGGCCACAGGTGCTCCGCAGCCAGCGGTCAGTGGCTGGACGAGGTTGACCCCGAGGTCGTCGCGGTCGTCCACCAGCGTGAGGTCGCCATCGATGAGGACGCACAGCTCGTCGAGCGCGCCGTAGGTCAGTCGGTGCTCGCGGTGGTCGATGTACGCGTGGCTGACGAAGAGAGCTGGGACCACCACAAGGGCAGCGGCGACCGAGTAGTACGCGGATAGTGCGATCCGGCCTCGGTTGCGGGAAGCGACCGAACGGCCGGCATCGAGTGCGATGGCAGCAGTGAGCGCGATCCAAGGAAAGCCGAACGGCAGGAAGCGCCTCATGGCCCAGATCTGGTCTGGCGTGATCGTGGGACGCCACAGGTAGACGAGCGTTGGTAGGCCCGTGAGGATCAGCGTCACCCCGCAGAGCCAGTCCTGCTTGGCGACAACTCGCCACATCGCGATGCCCGCGCCGACGATGCCCGAGACGACGAGCGGCCACCCCAGGTACCACGTGAACCAGAGGAGGCTGTCCTCGAAGTAGTAGCGGGTGCCGTCGACGTCGAGACCCTGGCGGCCCTGCAGTCCCTGCACCAGCTCGATCAGTCGCCCTCTGACCTCTTGCACGTGCGGGCGAACCAGCAACAGCAGGCCGAGGATCGTGCTGGTGAGCACGCCAGCCGCGATCGAGATCGTTGACGTGTGGGTCTTTGCCTGGTTGGCGACCAACTGGCGCAGGGGTCTTGCGGCCAGCAGGATGGCGCCGACCACGGTCAATGCCAGCGCGGCGAGCATGGCCTGTCGGAACTGCGGCCAAAGGTGGGAGAGGTACACCGGGCTGAAGAGCGCGAGGTCGGCGACGCCGATCGCTGTCGTGAGCGCGCCACCGCCGACGAGGGCCAAGAGGCTCGCCGAAGTTCCCGGCTCTTGATCACGCACGAGTGCGAGATATATCACGAGGGCAACGGCGGCGACGACGATGAGCACTCCATCGATCCGAGAACCGACCACGCCTCCGAGGAGCAGCCCAGCGAGCGCAGCGTGTGCCGGTTTGAGTCGGGCGGCGCTGAGCAGAAGTGCGAGGGAGCCAATCAAGAGGAGCTGTGTGAGGGGCTCGCTGTACGGCCCCCGCGTGAAATAGATCTGAGGCAGGCTCCACGCCACGGCTTGGACAGCGATCGCGGCAGGCCAAGCAGATGAAAGGCGGGTCCCCGCCAGGTACAAGGCGACGAGAGCCGCGGCTCCGATGACGGCATTGGTGCGGACCATCGCTGCCGGCCCGCCCAGTGCGTGCGCCGAACCGAGGAGGGCACCGGTCAGGTGGGAGAACTGCGCATAGAGCTTCCCATCATCGCGCGTGTCGTAGAAGCCGTTTCCCGCTGCTGCCACCCCGTCGATGTCGTTGAGCTCGGCGGGCACGCCGTCGACCAGGAGATTTCCTTCGGCCGACATCCAGAGGCCCACCGATGAGTAGACCCCAGGATCGCGATTGGTGGTGAAGTGCTGTGTCGGAAACGCCAGCCCGAGCAGTGTCACTACCGCGATGCCCGCCAAGGTCACGAGCGTCGCGGACGGCGGCGCATCGAGTTCGATGGGATGAGGCCACGCCCAGATCGCGAGGCAGCCCGCGACGATGGTCGTGCTGGCGCACACCGTCACGGCTCCGAAGGCGCCGAGCATGGCCAGCGGGACGGCCACGATGGCGAAGGCCGCGGTGGCACAGAGAACCATGAAGAGCGCAGTGGATGTTGCTCGATTGATCCAGTGCGTGGACGATGGTCGAACTGCGGCCGCGTCTCTCGTGCCCGCAGACATGGTTGGCGAGCTTAGAGGCGTCCGACGGGGGCCGGGTCGCGGGGGTGGAGTCGATCGCAGAGGCACACCGGTCCGTCGTGGGGGCGTCAGTGGACGGAGGCAGTGAGTGTCTGCCCCTGTCCGATCCGTCGGTGAGCCATCGAGCGAGAGTCATCCACGGCGTCGGAAAACAGCGTCGCTCGTGTCCAGGTCCAGACGGTCTGTGCCCCGTGTCGAGGTCGCTGTGGCTCGCCAGACATAGAATCGCCTGATTGTGACCGACCAGCCTCCAGACATCGACGCCCTCATCGCCGATCTCCAGAAGCGGACGATGAGGCGCAGGAACGCCGGCGAGTTTCCGCCAGAACTGGAGGAGGACCTCGAATCGCGGTTCGCCGTGCTCCGGCGACAGGCGAACAGCCGCCAGAGGTTCGACCCGCTGGACGAGTCCCTCGAGCAGCAGCGGCGAGCGGGGCACTTCGCCCGCGACCGCATCTCCACAGAGTCTGGGATGCCCGGCGGGGCGATCGTGCACCGAGCCGCCGGGGCCGCCGTCCGGCGCCAGATCGACGGTCTCCTCGACCAGATGCAGCAGTTCTCCGACGCCGTGTTCGCGACCACCGAGCTCCTGGGTTCGATGCTCGCCGATCCGCCCTTCCACCATCACGACGACCTGCGGTCTGATCTCGACACGCTCGATGATCGCGTGACCGCAGTGGAACGTCGACGGATCGCCGTGGAAGCGGTGTCCCAGCGTGTGCTCGAGTTGGAGCATTCCATCGAGCGCGTGAGCAGCACGGTCCCCGACATCGACTGGGGACAGTTCGCTGCGACGTTCCGCGGATCGCGGGAGATCCTCATCGACCACTACTCACCGATGGCCGACCGCTTCGTGGGGAGCGATCCGGTGCTCGACATAGGCTGTGGCGATGGTGACTTCCTCCAGCTCCTCGCCGAGCGAGGGATCGATTGCTGGGGTGTTGAGGCGGACGAAGAGGTCGCCGATTCAGCGATCGAACGGGGGCTCCACGTCCGGCACGGGGACGGCATCGAGGTCGTGCGCAACCTCGGCAACGACTCGCTCGGAGGGATCGCGGTGCTCCAGGTGGTTGAGCACCTGGCGGCTTCCGACGTTCCTGTGCTCGTCGAGGAGGCGTACCGCACGCTGCGGGCCGGCGGGGTGCTGTTGCTCGAGACCCCGGACCCGCGGTCGCTCTACGTACACACCCACAGCTTCTGGCTCGATCCGAGCCACGTCCGACCGGTTCACCCGCTCTACCTAGAGTTCCTCTGTCGTCAGGCGGGTTTCAGGCAGGTGGAGATCGCGAGGTCCTCGCCCGTCCGATCCGAGGAGCAGCTCGAGATGGTCGACGACGATGGATCCGAGCTAGCCCAGACCTTGAACGCCAACTTAGCCAAGCTCAACGAGATCCTCTTCGGGCCGCAGGACTATGCGGTCCGCGCTGTGGTGTGATGCACGTCCACCAAGTGCTGGTCGGCGCCACGCCGGGCGACGCCATCACTGCAGCAGCGACAGCGATCGCCGACCTTCTCGAGCCGATCGTACCGACGTCCACCTGGGCGCACCTACTCGATCCGCGGTGCCGTCCGGCGATCAAACACCTGTCGGCCATGCCTTCACCCCGCACCGACGACATCATCATCTACCACAGCAGCATCGGCGAGCCGCTGGTCGCCGATGTCGTGCTGCGGCATCCGGGCAGGCTGGTGATCAACTACCACAACATCACGCCGCCCCGGTTCTTTGCGGAGAGCGACCCGGTGTTCGCCCGCCGGCTCGCGGCCGGTCGGTCCGAGCTCCGCGCGCTCCTGGGACGAGCGGAGCTCGTCCTCGTGGACTCGACCTACAACGCCGAGGAGGTGCGGAGCTACGCGGACGTCCCCGTCATCGTCACACCTCCGCCGATCGACGTGTCAGCGCTCGCAGGCCTCGAGCCCCACGCGCCGACCATGCACCACTTCGAGGTCGTGGTCGACGTGCCGGTGCTCCTCCACGTTGGGCAACTGCTCCCGCACAAGCGACCCGACCTGCTGATCGCTGCTATGCACGTGCTCACGGTCGATCT
This sequence comes from uncultured Iamiaceae bacterium, assembly GCA_964494405.1. Lineage (GTDB taxonomy): Bacteria > Actinomycetota > Acidimicrobiia > Acidimicrobiales > SKKL01 > Actinomarinicola. The sequence continues at coordinate 21,241 of CAZBTQ010000010.1, read as the reverse complement.
GAAGGTGCCGGCGGCACTCGTCTTGGCCGGTCCCCACCGTGACCGCGACTTTGCGTGGGCGGTGCAGCGCTACATCGAGGATCTCGGTCTCACGAACGTCTCGCTGGTCGGGGAGCGCACCAAGGCGGAGCTCGCCGCCCACTACCGGTCCGCCACCGCGTTCGTCACGACCAGCGCTCACGAGGGCTTCTGCGTTCCGGTCCTCGAAGCGTTCACCTTCTCACTGCCGGTCGTGGCGCGCCGCGTGGCGGCCCTTCCCGAGACCGTTGGGGAGGGCGGGATCCTCCTGCCCCCCGACGGGGGTCCGGTGCTGTTGGCCGAGGTCCTGGCGCACCTACTCGCCGACACTCGCCTCGCTTCGTCGCTCGTCGAGGGGGGCCGTCGTCAGCTCGACCGCTTCTCCGTGCAGCGATCTCGTCACAAGATGCTGGAGGCGCTCGGGACGGTGCTCGTCGCATGAGGCTGCTCTTCGTGGTGCAGCGGTACGGACCCGAGGTCGCGGGCGGCGCTGAGGCGGCATGCCGACAGTTCGCGACGCGCATGTCCGGCCGCGGACATCAGGTGGAGGTGCTCACCTCGACTGCTGTGAGCTACGTGGATTGGGCGAACCACTACCTGCCGGCCACGACCGAGCTCGACGGCGTCCGCGTCCACCGGCTCGCCGTGCACGAGACTCGCAGCGCCGACCAGTTCGGACCGCTCAACGCGCGGGTCGTGTTCGGACCACGTCCGGCGCCTCCGCTCATGCAGCGACGGTGGATGCGAGCGCAGGGACCGCGCCTCACCGAGCTCCCGGTCTGGCTGCTCCGCAACGGACGTCAGTTCGACGCCGTGATCTTCTTCACCTACCTCTACCACCCGACCTGGAGCGGACTGCCGATCGCTGGCGCCTTGGCCCCGACCATCCTCCACCCCACTGCGCACGACGAACCCCAGATCCACATGGCCCTGTTCGACAAGGAGATGCGCCACGCGACCGGGTTCGCGTTCTTCACCCCTGAAGAGGAGGCCCTCGTCGAGGGGCGGTTCCGGCTCCAGACCGAGTCGGCCGTCATCGGGATCGGGCTGGACGCACCCGGTGTGTCGGCCCAGCCGGAGCGCTTCCGTGCTCGCTTCGGGCTCGGCGACCGCCCGTATCTCCTGTTCCTCGGTCGCGTCGACCCCGGCAAGGGATCCGACGAGATCGAGCGCTTCTTCCGTACCTACAAGGAGCAGAACCCCGGACCGCTCGCTCTCGTGGTCATGGGTGAGGCGGTCACGATGCCGGACGTACGCGACGACGTCATCGTGACCGGCTTCGTGTCGGAGGACGAGAAGGCGGACGCGTTGGCGGGTGCGCTGGCGCTCGTCCAGCCCTCGTACTTCGAGAGCTTCTCGCTCGTGCTGGCCGAGGCATGGACCCACGGCGTGCCGGCACTGGTCCAGGGATACTCCGAGGTGCTCGTAGGTCAGGCTCTGCGTAGCGGGGGGGCGATCCCCTACTGGGGGTACGGCGAGTTCGCCGTCGCCACCGACCTGCTGCTCGCTGATCCCGGACTGCGCCGACACCTCGGCGAATCGGGTCGCCGCTTCGTGGAGACGGAGTACCGCTGGGACGTCGTGCTCGATCGCTATGAGGATCTGATCGACCGGGTCCGGGACCGGTGGATCGACCCGATCAGCACGGTCCCCCGACTGAGAGGGGACAGCGCCCATGTCCGATGACTCGGACCTCGACCATCGCGCGCTCATCGCCGAGATCTACGACGACCTCCGGAACCGGCGAGAGTCTGGAGAGATCACCGCATCGCTCGAGGACGAGGTCGACGCGGCGTTCGCGCGCGTCGCGCCGGTCGCTGCGTTCGGTGGCGACGCTCGCGTCCTGATCGAGCGGGCCGAGGATGCGGCGAGCATCGATCCCCACGTCCCCGTCGAGAGCGGATCCCCGGCGACGACCGTGGTCAAGCGGGTCCTCCGCAAGTCGATGTTCTGGTACGTCGCATGGATCACCAACCAGGTGGGTCAGTTCGCCGGCAGCCTGTCGCGAGCCGTCCGCCTGGTGGAGGATCGGCTCTCTGACGTCGAGGCCGGTCAGCTGAGGACCCCGCGGACCGACGCGGAGCTGGCGCGGATCGAGCCGCGGGAGCTCGAGGAAGCGGCGAGCGAGCTCGTCATCAGCCATCTCGCATCGTGCCGCGGGCCTGTCCTCGTCGCCGAAGCGGCGACGGGTCGCCTCGTCGGTCGCCTCCGTGCCGAAGGTCTCGACACCGATGGTGTGGAACCTCGCGCCGATCTTGTTGCGCGTGCCGCTGGCGACGGTGTCCGCCTCGCGATGGCGACCGCTCGAGACCGCCTCCGGTCGCTCCGACCGGCGGGCCTGGATGGGCTCGTGCTCCTCGGCGCAACCGATCGGAGCACCCCGGAGCAGCACCTCGAGCTCGCAGACCTCGCGGCCGTCACCGTCGGGCCGGGTGGTCGCGTCGCGATCATCGCGACGTCGCCCGCGGTGATCGCTGCCGAAGGACCTCCGATCCACATCGACCTGAGCACCGGGAGGCCGCTCGCCGCGTCGACGTGGCGCCACATCCTCGAGACCCGTGGCTTCGACGAGGTCGTCGTGGCCGATCTCACGACGAGCTACTGCATCACCGCGGTCAGGGCAGAAGGGTGAGGCCCGACGCCGTCCACCAGTTCATCCCGGTCCTCGCACCGAACGATGCGGTGGGCCAGCACACGCTGAAGCTGCGCGACCTCCTGCGCGACATGGGGCTCGAGAGCGACATCTACACCACCGACCTCCACGCCGGCTTCGACATCGAGGTGAAGGATCCGGGTTCGTTCGCTCCACCCCCGGGACGTCGGCCCGTCGTGCTCTACCAAGCGTCGACCGGCAGTGAGCTCTCCGAGTTCGTGCTCCGCCGTCCGGAGCCGCTCGTGCTCGACTACCACAACATCACCCCGGCATCGTTCTTCCGGGCGTGGGAGCCATCGGTCGCTCCCATCCTCGCGGAAGCCCGCCGGCAGCTCTCAGAGCTCGTGCCCGGCACCGTCCTCGGCTTCGCTGACTCGCAGTTCAACGCCGACGAGCTCGCCCTCCTGGGCTGCCAGCGCACCGTGGTCGCGCCGATCCTCTTCGATCGTTCGACGTTCGACGTGCCGGCCGATCCCGCGCTCGCCGCTCGGCTCTCGTCCGGGTCGGGGAGCAGGTGGTTGTTCGTCGGCCGAATCGCACCGAACAAGGCGCAGCACGACATCATCCGATCCTTCGCCGTCTACCGGCAGGTGGTCGACCCCGAAGCCAGGCTCGCGCTGGTGGGGGGCGACTCCTCTGATCGGTACCTTCGGGCGCTCCACAGCTTCGTCGACGAGCTGGGGTTGGGAGCGGCGGTCGAGCTGCCAGGCTCGGTCTCGGCTGCGGATCTGGCGGCGCACTACGAGGCAGCGGACGTCTTCGTCTGCCTGTCGGAGCACGAGGGCTTCTGCGTGCCGTTGCTCGAGGCGATGCACCACGGGGTCCCGATCGTCGCGTTCGCGTCGTCCGCGGTGCCCGAGACGCTGGGTGGCGGCGGACTGGTCTTGCCGGAGAAGTCACCTGCCCTGATCGCCGCAGCGGTGGCACGCGTCGTCTCCGATGCGTCGGTGCGCGAGTCGCTCGTCGCGGCGGGTCGCAGGCGCCTGGAGGACTTCGACATCGATCGGACGAGGGCGATCTTCACCGCGGCGTTCGACTCGCTCCTCGACGATCTGTCGTCGTGACCGTCGAGGTCGTCCACCAGTTCGTCCCTGCCGTTGCGGAGGCCGATGCGACCAGCGCCCACGCGGTCCAGGCGCGCGCTGTGCTCCGCGGAATGGGCATCCCATCGGAGATCTACGTCGCCGAGGGTGCTCCACTCGTGGAGGGGGTGCTCCCGGTGTCGGCATTCTCCGACCGGCCGGGCGTCGCGGTGATCTACCAGTTCGCCATCGGTTCGACGCTCACCGACCGCCTCCTCGCCTCCGACGTGCCGCTGGCCCTGAACTTCCACAACCTGACCCCCCCGGAGCACTACGACGCCTGGCAACCCAGCTTGGCGACCAGCCTGCGGTGGAGCATGGGGCAGCTCCGCCAGCTGGCTCGACGGACGACGCTGGGCATCGCCGTCTCGGAGTACAACGCGGTCGAGCTCAGGCGGGTCGGCGTGCGCGAGGCGGTCGTGGCCCCGATCCTGTTCGACGTCGCGACGCTGCCGACCGCTCCGGAAGCAGCGCCCGGCGGTGCGGAGCCGGCGTCCGGGGCGCGTTGGCTGTTCGTGGGCCGGCTGGCGCCCAACAAGGCCCAGCATGACGTCATCCGGGCGTTCGCCGTCTACCGGCGAGTGTTCGACCCAGGGGCGGTGCTGCACCTGGTCGGCGCTCCGGCGGCACCGAGCTACGACCGCGCCCTGCGATCGTTGGCCCGCGCCCTGGGCGTCGAGTCAGCAGTCACGTTCACCGGAGCCGTCACGCCGGGTGAGCTCACCGACCAATACCGGGCAGCCGATGTGTTCGTGTGCCTTTCGGAGCACGAAGGGTTCTGCGTGCCGTTGCTCGAGGCGATGCATCACGACACTCCGATCGTGGCGTTCTCATCCTCTGCCGTCCCCGAGACGCTGGGACGGGCCGGTCTGTGCCTCCCGGAGAAGTCGCCGGCTGTCGTCGCGACCGCGGTCCATCGTGTCGTCGTCGACACCTCGCTGCGCGACCGGCTCGTCAGCGCCGGCCACGAGCGGGTGGCGGCCTACAGCCTCGAACACGGTCGCAGGCGGTTCGAGGAGGCGGTCCGACGATTCGTCGAGCTGGCAGAGGTGGCGCGCCCGGAAGGCGGACTCACGGCAGCAGCAGGCGCGTCGCGGTGGCGAGGATGGTCATCATGGCGAGGCCACCCGACATGACCATGGCGGTGAACGTGAACGGGACGCCTTGGAGGCGCCGCGCAGGCGCTATGAACAGCGGGAACGCCTGGAGCACGAACCGCGGCGTGCTGGCACCGAAGGACGACGCCAGCGCCAGCACGACGATCCCCGTGGCGTAGAGGGCGGCCTCGGGTGAGATCCTGTCTCGCCACATCCACAGGAGGAGCGCGAGCGCGACAACCCCGGCACTGCCGGCTATGAGGAGATCGAAGCGCGCATCTGGCTCGCGGAGTCCGTCGATGAGCGCACGGACCAGGAACAGGCGGGTGAAGCTTGCCTCCTGACCCCACCCGAGGCGCTGTGCCTCGAACCACATCCAGAAGTCTCCGAAGCGCAAGTGGAGGAACGCGAAGTACCCGATGGCACCGAGGGGGGCGAGGAGCGGAGCGACGACGGCGAGGAGATCGCGGTGCTGCCGAATCGCTTGAAGCGCGGCCCACGCGCAGGGGAGGACGAGGACGATCCCGTTGGGTCGGGCGGCTGAGGCCAGGAGCGCGGCCACGCCGGCCACGAACCAGAGCCGGCGTCGTAGGGCCAGCAGACACAGGGCAGCGGCCGCCACCATGAGCGCGTCGCTGTAGAACATCGACAGGCTCAAGCTGGCGGGCCACGCCACCCAGAGGGCGATTCCACGCGTGCCACCGGCGTCACCACCGAGCTCCTGGCGCATCAGGAACCAGACCGCGACCGCGGCGGTGAGCGACGTGACGGTCGCGACGACGACGGCCGATGCGGTGGTGGAAAGGGGCGCGATCGTCGCGAGTCCTCGTGTCAGCATGGGGAGCAACGGGAAGAAGGCGGCCTCCGCTCGGTAGCCGCCTTCAGGCGGATGGAGCGGGGGATAGCCCTCGTCGGCGATCAGTAGGTAGTGGCGCCCGTCCCAGTCGAAGAAGAAGTCTGACCGTTCGTATGCCACCACCAACGAGGGGTGACCACCGCAGCGGCGACGATGATGCGACTCGCGACGAACACGGCGACTGGAGCGGTGAGGCGGCGCCAACCGGTTGCGCCCACTGTGCAGTCGGAGTGGGTCACGAGGTGCTGACGACCTCGGTCACGACCGCGAGCAGGCGGGATGCGACGTCGTGGAACGACAGGCCTCCGTGGGGGGCAGGTGCCACGTCGACCGCAGACTCGATGGCGTCGGCCAACTCGTCTGGGCTGCACTCGGGATCGACGAAGGCGGCCGCAACCGATCGCTCGACCTCCATGTCGGTGACGAGCGGTATCCCGGCACCGACGATGTCGGCGACGGCACCCGACTGTGCCCCGTTCGGCTCTCGCCGAAGCTGCACGGCGACGGAGGTGCGTGACAGCCACCGTCCGTACTCGCGTTGTGTCACGTGGTCGGTGAACGTGATGTCGCCTGGTGGCGTGCCCGACTCCTGGGCAACCTCCAGGAGCTGCGATCGAAGCCGCTCGTCGCACGGCCCGACGAACGCGAGCGCCGCCTCCAGTCGCGTCCGAAGGATCGAGAAGGCCGCGAGGACGAGCTCCGGGCGCTTGCTCCAGGCGAGGATGCCGAAGGAGGCGATCAGCGGCGGGTCCAGTCGCTGGCGCTCACCTGTCTGCAGGTCACCAGGTTCTGGAACAGCGTGCGGGATGACGATGGCATCCACGCCGTGCGATCGCTCGAGGTGTTCTCGCGCGATCGTCGTGTTGACCACGATTCGCCGCGCGTTCCGTGCCACCTCTCGCGTCATCGGCGGCATGAGCTCGGGAGCGGTCTGCTCGTCGTCCAGGACGAGCGAGGCACTTCCAGGATCGCCGTCGTTGGCCGCGAGTCGTTCGGCGAGCCACCCTTCAGCCGCGTCGCGTCCGTCCCGGTCGGCCAGCAGGCGAGCGGTGAGCAGGTGGAGCTCGCGGAGATCCACCTCGTGGAGCCACACGATGTCAGGGTCCGCGAGAGCGTCGAGCAACGTCCGTCGGTGGACGAGGCTGTTGCCGAGCGTGTGGATGCGGGCATCGAACGACGCCGGATCCAGGTGATCGCCGAGGACGTCGATCGGGTGGAGCCGGTATGGCCGGGGGCTGCTGGTCCACGGGGCGTGCTCGGCGAAGACCGTGAGGTCGCATCGCGAGCCGAGCCTGCGAGCGAGTCGCTCGTTGTAGGTGGCCACGCCGGAGACCGCGGGGGTGAACGGTCCGACCAGCGCCACCTTGCGGGCTGGCGGACGTCGTTGAGCCGGGAGCGGCTCGAGGGTGCGGTACGCCGCGATCGTGCGTGACGCCACCCTGGTCCACGTGTGGCGGCGCACCGCCTCGTCACCAGCCCCGACGAGCGTGGCGCGGAGCTCGTCGTCGGCGATGGCCCGCTCGATGAGCCGGGCCATCTCGTCGACGTCGCGGGGGTCGAAGACCGACGACGAGCACTCGAGCACCTCGGGCGTCGCGGTGGTGGAGGAGGTGATGACCGGGACGCCAGCGCTCGCGGCCTCGAGCACCGGCAGGCCGAACCCTTCCGCGAGCGACGGGAAGACGGCGAGCGCCGCCGCCCGGTGCAGCGCCGCCAGCGTCCGCTCCGACACGGCACCGGTGACCACCACCTCGCCGTTGAGGAGGCCGCGCTGCTCGGCGTGCGCGAGCCAGGCAGCGCGTCCTTCATCGGGGATGGAGCAGACCAGGACGAGTTGGTGGTCGGCGCGCACCTCAGGGGAGAGAGCGGCGTAGGCGTCGATGAGCGCCAGGGTGTTCTTGCGCGGCTCGTAGCCGGTCACGCTGAGGACCACCGGGCGCTGCACCTGGGGAACCGTCGCGGCGAGGACGGCACGATCGTCGCCTGGGTCGTCCGGACCGAACCGCTGCGTCGTGCTCGCACCGACGTTGATCACCCGGTCCGGGTCGAGGCCGGCGAGTTCCACCCCGGTCGTGCGGGCGTGCTCCGAGATCGACAGCACGAGGTCCGCGTCTCGGAGCAGCCTCATGCGGCCTTCGTACGCTCGCCGAACGCTGTGGTCCGCCAGGTAGATCTCCGGCATCGACGCCGGGATCAGGTCGTAGAGCGTCACCACGAGCCGGTCGGCGAGCTCGATCCCCGGGCCTGACGCGCTCCCGCCGACGGGTCGACCGAGCTCGAACGGGGACATGAGGTGCAGGGCGAACGGTGCACGCACGCTCCTGTACCACGGGAGGGTGCCGGAGTGGACCAGGCCAGACTCCTCCCAGCTGGTGGGGACGGGATCGAGCGTCGGTGCGCTCGGATCGAGGGCGAGACCGGCCAGGGGCGCATGCTTGGCCAGGAGCGCCGAGACCAGTCCATGCGTGTAGCGCGCCACCCCGCGCTCTCCGTAGATGCGGCTCTGCGTCGCTCGGATGTCGAGCACGACGTTCATCACAGGACGGGCGGTCGGTCCTCGTGGGCGGATTCGATCGACTCGACCCGATCGGTCAGGCGGCGCAGCTCGCGTTCGAGCCCGAGGACCGCCTCGTGCACCACGTCGACCTCGCGACCGACGGCCTCGCGAAGCCCCGCGATGTCCTCACGGCCTCGCGAGTGCTCGAGGAACAGCTCGTCGAGGCGCTGGTGCACGTCGGCGAACTTCTGGTCGAAGTAGGACAGCACCGGGCCGGCTGCCCGCTGGCCGAGGCGGCGGGGGGCGTTCACGGCATCGTGACCGGTGACGTCATCGCCGATCGACGCTACCGGACGGTTTCGGGCCGGTTGTCCACGGTCGGCTGCACGGAGACCCGCATGGCAAGCGCGACGACCCCCTCAGCGCGACTTCCACTGAGCACGTCGAACCGCGCGACCTGGTTCAGCTGGTCGTAGAGGGTGCCGCCGTCCGCGGTGTGAGCGCCGATGCTCAGCTCGTAGACGCCGTCGAGCAGGTGCACCTCGGCGATGTCGAAGCGGAAGGTCGTCGGCGCTGCGATGGTCGGGACGTCCATCTCGAGGACGTCGGTGTTGGTGCCGTGCACGAACGTGCCGTTCTGGTCGTGCACGGTGAGGGAGATGACCACGTCGTCGAGCGGTGCCGTCGCCTCCACGTCGACGACGACCGACAGCGGTTCACCGGACCGCAGGAACGATCGGCCTTCGGGCAGCGGGGCGCGAACGTCGGTGATCGTCAGCCCTGTCCTCGTGGCGTGGGGTCCGCCGCGGGCCAGTTCTTCGGGGATGGCCTGCCCTCGGGCGGCGAGCGTCTCGCGGAAGACGCGGACCGATTCCCCCGGTTCGCCCATCACGACGAGCTCCCCCCGATCGAGCACCGCGACCTGGTCGCAGATCTGGCGCACGAGGTCGGCGGCGTGGGTGACGAGGAGGATCGTGCGGCCGTCGCGCTGGAACTGCTTGATCCGGTCCAGGCACTTTCGCTGGAACGCCTCGTCCCCGACCGACAGCACCTCGTCGACCAGCAGGATCTCGGGCTCGACGTTGACCGCCACCGCAAAGCCCAGGCGGGCGTACATGCCCGACGAGTAGTGCTTCACCTGGTTGTCGATGAAGTCGCCGAGCTCGGCGAAGTCGACGATGTCGTCGAAGATGCGGTCGATCTCCGCGTGGGAGAAGCCGAGGATCGATCCGTTGAGGTAGATGTTCTCCCGGCCGGTCAGCTCCGGGTGGAACCCGGCGCCAAGCTCGAGGAGCGCCGCCATCCGTCCCTGCACAGTGATGCGCCCTGACGTCGGCCGTAGCGTCCCCGCGACGCACTTGAGCAGTGTCGACTTGCCCGAGCCGTTGTGCCCCAGGAGGCCGACCGTCGTCCCCGAGGGGACGACGAACGAGACGTCGTCCAGCGCCTTGAACTCGGTGTGCGGGTTGCGGCCGAAGAGGATCAGCCGCTCCTTCACCGACTTCACGTGCTCCTTGTAGAGCTTGAAGACCTTCGTGACCTGATCGATCGAGATCGCGGGGTCGGTCATCAGATCTCCTCGCCCAGGTTGTCCTCGAGGCGGCCGAACAGCACCAGTGCGCCGAGCAGCGCCACGGCTGCTGCCACGCCCCCGATCGCGAGGTTCTGCAGGTACCAGCTCAGCGATGCGTCCGGCAGGATCTCTCCTGGCGGAGGGTTGTAGATGACGCGCTGAAAGGTCAGGACCACGGGCACCATCGGGTTGAGGAGCATGATCCACGCGGCGTCGCCGAGCCGATCGGCCACCTGGCGGTACGGATAGACGATCGGCGTGAACCAGAACCAGGCGAGGAGGACCAGCTCCAGCAGGTGCTGGGTGTCCCGCAGGTACACGTTGATCGCCGACAGCGCGAGGCCCAGGGCGACCGTCCAGAGCAGCAGGACGAGCAGCGCCGGCAGCAGCGCGGGGACGTAGCCCCACGCCGGCTCGTGACGGAAGGCGATGAGTGCGGCCACCAGCACGATGAGCTGGAGGAAGAAGTGGACCAGGGTCGCCCCGATGGAGGCCAACGGGAGGATCTCGCGGGGGAACCACACCTTCTGGACGAGTGAGGCGTTGCCCACGATGGATCCGGTGGCCGCACCGATGCCACCGTTGAACAGGTTCCAGGCCAACAGGCCCGACAGGAGGAAGATCGCGAAGTACGGGATGTTGGCCCGCAGGATCTCCTGGAAGACGATGGAGAAGACGACCAGGTAGAGCAACGGGTTCACGAGCGACCACATGAACCCGAGGATCGAGTTCTTGTACTTGACCTTCAGCTCCTTGCGCGTCAGGTTCACGAGGAGCTCGCGGTACCGCCAGACCTGCGCTACCCGCTGCACCGGGCGCGGGCGTTGGGAGACCTGGTACACGTTGGTGCTGGCGCGTTCTGGTGGCATCAGACCTTGCAGGGAGGAGAGTGGTCCGAGGGCTGTGGCGTCCCGGTGACCATGAGCCGCCCGAGGTTACAGGTCACCCTCGCTCAGAGGACAGCACGCCGGCATGGCCGACCCCTGTCGTGGGGGTCCCTAGGATCTCCGGCGATGGGCGCAGATCTCGAGCAGACGACGCCACTCGAGGTTCGCGCCGACCGGCGAGCGAAGTGGTCCAGAGGGGCAGCGTTGGGCGCGGCCTCGGTCGGGCTCGTCGTGGTGATGCTCAGGCTCACGCCGCAGCAGCTCTCCTCGACGCTCCCCAACGATCCTGGTGACCCGAACTTCGTGATCTGGCTCCTCCGTTGGGGTTCGCGTTCGCTGATCACCGAACCGTGGAACGTGTTCGATGCTCCGATCTTCTGGCCGGATCGGCAGATGCTCGGCCTGTCGGACACGTTGCTGTCCCTCGCTCCGTTCTACGGATTGCTCGAACTGGCGACGGGCAATCCGGTGCTCGCGCTCAACCTGTTGAGCATCGCGCTGTACGTGTTGAGCCTCGTGGCCACCTACCTGCTTGGCCGTTGGCTGCTCGGATCGCGTGGAGCGTCGATCGCGATGGCGGTCGCGTTCACCTTCACCTCCTACAGCCTCGGCCAACAGAGCCACGTGCAGCTCCTGATGTTCGGCCTCTTCCCTCTCGGGTTGCTGCTCCTGCTTCGGTTTCTGGACGCACCCGGGCGTGCCAGCGCGCTCTGGCTCGCGACCGTCACGGTGGCGTTCTTCTACGGTGCCACGTACTACGCCCTGCTGTGGCTCGTCGTCGCGCCGGTCGTCGTGCTCGTCCTCGTCGTGTTGGGGCTGCGCCCCGTCCAGGCCCATCTGGTGAACGGAATGGCCGCCGTAGCGGGTGCCCTCGTGGTGTGTGCCCCTGTGCTCATCCTCTACGCCACTGTGTCTCAGGAGCACGGTGTCGTCCGGACCTACGACGGAATCGATCCGTTCCTGGTCCGGGATCTGCTCACGCCGTCCGCAGCCAACTGGTTCTGGGGCGACCGATTGTCGGCCATCAACAATGCAGGGCTGGCCGGGGACCGCGGGGCGATGATGAGCATGACGGTCTACGTCCTCGCGGCCTTGGGGGCCGTGCAGGTCGTGCGTGGCTACCGTGCTCGTGCCGACCACGGGACCACCGCCGAAGCCGTCGCGGCACCGAGCGGGCATGTGGACCGCACGAACGCGGTCCTGGCGATCCTCGTCGCCGCTGCCGGCTCCTTCGTCGCTGCGCTCGGCCCCACCGTCGCCGGGAACCCGGCTCCGTACCGCATCCTCTACAAGCTCATGCCGGGGTTCGACGGAATACGGGTCACCTCGCGGTTGGCGATCGTCGGCATGCTCGGTGTCGCGCTGCTCGCTGCCGTGGGCGTGCGGTGGATCCTTGCCAGCTCGCGCGTCCGTTCGGCACCGCGTTGGGTCGCCGTAAGCCTTGTCGGTGCCATCGCCGCGATGATGCTCGTGGAGGTCGCGATCGTCGACCCGCAGCGGTACCCGGCATGGGACGGACCAGTGGTCGCAGCGGTCTACGACGAGCTCGCTGGACGCCCAGACGGGGTGGTGCTGGAGCTGCCCATCTTCTCGAGCCCCGATCTGTTCACCTGGCCGTTCGTCGAGGCGCCGCGCATGTCCCTCTCGGTCGGCGACGGGCATCCTCGGATCAATGGATATTCGGGACACTGGCCGAACGGCTTCGTGGAGGACGCTGCCGTGCTCGGTCAGTTCCCCAGCCCTGCTGCGCTTGCCCGCGCCGAAGAGCTCGGTGTGCGCTACGTGGTGGTCCACACGCTGTCGCCGTGGCCCGCGGTTCCGGTCGACCCCGTGCAGGTCGACGCGATCCTCGATGGGCTCCCGGACGGAGCGACGCTCACGCGACACGGTGAAGCATGGCTGATCGACCTGTTCGGGTCGCAGGGCGATGCTCCCGGGCTGCCTGCCGCTGTGCGCCTGGGTGAGGGCGCCGAGTCGTGAGTGCTTCCGCGGCAGTGGCGACCGTGGAGTCCCGGAGGTTGCAGTGGTCGTGACCCCACCCGCAGTGAGCGGCCCGCTATCGTGGCGCCGACGCGGGCGGAGCCGCCGACGACCCAAGGTCAACTTTCTTCCCATGCTCCACGGCAGCCCGACGCGACTCCGCTCGATCGCCCTGTTCGTCCTTCTGCTCGCCGGCGTGCTCACACCTGTCGCATGGCCGGCACCGGCCGCTGCGGCGTCGGAACCCTCGGTGACGATCGATGGACGGGGTTGGGGGCACGGCCGCGGCCTGAGCCAGTGGGGTGCGCTCGGCTATGCGGTCGACCACGACTGGGACTGGCGGCAGATCCTCGGCCACTACTACTCGAACACCGGCGAACGAACGCTCCAGGGCCTCGAACAGTTCGCATCCGTGCGCCTCACCGCCATGGACGGGGCTGACACCATCGTCGTGCGGGACTCGGGTGGTCTGACCACATCCGCCACCGGTGCCCAGGAGGCCCGCGCATGGCGGATCCAGCCGATCGGCACCAACCAGTACCAGCTGTGGTTCGGCGACGGCTGCGTCGGACCGTGGACCGCGTCGGCGCTCGTCATCGCCAGCGAGGTCAAGGTGTCGCCACCCGGCGGAGCGCTGTTCGCGTCCGACGATCGCACACAGCTGGCGTCGGTGTGCGCACCGAACGGCACGCGTCGCTGGTACCAGGGAGAGCTCATGGCGATCCGGGGCGAGGCGAACGCAAACCGAACGGTCAACGTCACGGTCATGGATCAGTACCTGCGGGGCGTGGTGCCGCGCGAGTCGCCTGCCGACTGGGGCACCCTGGGCGGTGGACGCGGCATGAATGCGCTGAGGGCACAGGCCGTCGCCGCCCGCTCCTATGCAGCAGCCGAGAGCCGCACGCCCTACGCCAAGACCTGCGACACCACGAGCTGCCAGGTCTACTACGGCGCGTTCCAACAGAGCGGCAGCGGGACGATCCAGGTGCTCCAGGCCGCGAACACCGATCGGGCCATCGCCGACACGGCCAACGTGGTTCGCACGCTCGGCGGCGCCCCTGCCCGCACTGAGTACTCGTCATCGACCGGCGGGTGGACCGCGGGTGGCACGTTTCCAGCGGTCCAGGATCTCGGCGACAGCTACGCAGGCAACCGCAACCACACCTGGCAAGTCGAGCTTCGGGTCGCGGCCATCGAGGCCACGTTCCCCCAGATCGGCCGGTTCAGCAGCGTCCAGGTCACCCAGCGCAACGGCCTGGGGGCCGAGGGTGGGAGGGTCACCCAGGTCGTCATCCGCGGGACGGCAGGCGCGGTCACCCGAACGGGCATGCAGTTCCGATCCGACTTCATGGCTGCCTCGAACTGCACCCTCGCCACCCAGAGCAGCACCGGGTGCGTGAAGTCGGACTGGTTCTCGCCCCGCTCCTCTCCGGCGGCGGCGGTTGCAGTCGGCTCCCCCGGGTACTGGGTCGCCCGTGCCGACGGCGTCGTGGAGGCGTACGACGGGGCGTCATGGCATGGCGACATGGGTTCCTCGCACCTCAACGCTGCGGTGCTCGGCATGACCGCCAACCCGGCCGGCAACGGGTACTGGCTCGTCGCCGCCGACGGCGGCATCTTCACCTTCAACACCGGCTTCCACGGCTCGACCGGGGGGATGCGCCTGAACCAGCCGGTGGTGGGCATGGCCTCGACCCAGACCGGAGGTGGGTACTGGCTGGTCGCGCGAGATGGAGGGATCTTCAGCTTCGGGGATGCCGCGTTCCACGGCTCCACGGGGGCGATGCGCCTCAACCGACCTGTCGTGGGGATGGCCACGACGGCGTCTGGCGGCGGGTACTGGTTGGTGGCTGCCGATGGAGGGATCTTCAGCTTCGGGGATGCCACGTTCCACGGCTCCACGGGAGCGATCACCCTGAACCGACCGATCGTCGGCATGGCGCGAACACCGTCTGGTGGCGGGTACTGGTTGGTGGCTGCCGATGGAGGGATCTTCAGCTTCGGAGATGCTGGATTCCACGGCTCGCTCGGTGGCCAGGGCGTCCAAGCCGTCGGGATGGCACCTTCGGCGGGCGGTGCCGGCTACTGGATCGTCACGTCGAGCGGCGTCGCCCACCCGTTCGGAGACGCCCGATGACCGAGTCCTCCCGTGACCTCGAGTCGCTCGCCGACGGATCGTCGATCATCGGCCGGATCAGCCGCCGGCGCCTGATCCAGGGCGGTGTCGCCACCGGCGTGGCCCTGTCGGTCCCGTTGCTGCCGATGCCCGCCGTCGCGACCGAGTCGGAGATGGATCTCGTCGCGGAGCCGCTCGATCTCGCCACGGCCGTGGCGACGGTCGACCCGCGTGCACAGGCGGCCTCGGCCCCTGGGGCGCTGGCCACGCTCTCGGCGGCGTCGTCTGGGGCAGGGCACCTCCGCTTCCCGGTCATCGAGACGGGGGAGTTCTGCAGCCTGGCCGTCAGGTGGGACGGCCCGGTGGCCGACGCCAGGGTGAGGGTTCGTCGCGGCGGCGCGTGGAGTGAGTGGATGGACCTCCACATCGACCCGGATGAGGCTCCTGATCCCGGTGAGGCGCCCGACACCGGCCGGCGGTTGAGCCGCCCGCTGTGGACAGGACGAGCGGACGCGGCAGAGCTCAGCGTCCCCGACGGCGTCACCGAGGTCCGCCTCGACCGGGTCGTCGAGACCGATCGGCGGGTGGTGACGACCGGGTCCCCGATGGCGGACGCTGCACCGGGGATCCTCCCGCGCAGCGCCTGGGCAGCCAAGCCGTACAACGGGACCCCGGTGTACTCGCCGCTCAAGCTCGCGATCGTCCACCACAGCGTCAACAGCAACAACTACACACCCGAGCAGGTGCCGGCACTGTTGCGTTCGATGCAGGCCCATCACCAGGGCACCAACGGGTGGAGCGACATCGCCTACAACTTCCTCGTCGACAAGTGGGGACGCATCTGGGAGGGCCGCGACGGTGGCGTCGACCGCCCCGTCATCGGCGGCCACACCTACGGCTGCAACACGGGCACGGTGGGCATCTGCTACATCGGCGACCTGCGCTCGATCGCGATGCCGGCGGCGGCGGTCAACGCCATCACCTCGTTGATCAAGTGGAAGTTCTTCCAGGTCCACGCGGTCAGCCCGTATCCCCAGACCTGGTTCGCGCCGGCCACGACCAGCACCAACGGGATCCCCGCCGGAGAGCTCCGGCTCCACCCGACCGTCGTCGGGCACCGTCACCTCGGCTCGACCGAGTGCCCGGCGTCCGCCATGCCGGGAGTGGTGTCGTCGATCCACGCCGCGGTGACCAACGTCCAGGACGTGCGTGGCCTCGCCACCGTGCCCGGCGGCAACCTCCGCGTGACGGCGAGCGGTCAGGCGATGCCGTACGGCTTGGCGGCGTTCTACGGGTCGATGGAGGGCGCCCACCTCAACTCGCCGATGGTCACGCTCGCGCCGACGGCGAGCGGCAAGGGCTACTGGATGCTGGCCGCCGACGGAGGGATCTTCAGCTTCGGCGACGCCGCGTTCCACGGCTCGACCGGTGGCATGCGCCTCAACCGCCCGGTGGTCGGGATGGCCGCGACGAAGAGCGGCAAGGGCTACTGGCTGGTGGCGGCAGACGGAGGGATCTTCAGCTTCGGCGACGCAACGTTCCACGGCTCGATGGGTGGGTCGCACCTGAACCGTCCGGTGATCGGTATGGCCCGCACCGCGTCCGGCAACGGGTACTGGCTGTTCGCGTCCGACGGCGGGATCTTCACGTTCGGCGACGCCGGGTTCTTCGGCTCTGGCGGCGGTTCACCTCTGCCTGCGCCCGCGGTGGACGTGTCGGCGCACCCGAACGGCCTCGGCTACTGGTTGGCGCTCGCGAACGGTACGGTACGGGCGTTCGGAACGGCACCCCACCACGGCAGCACCTCGGTGCCGTCATCAGATCCCATCGTGGGGATCGCGGCAACCGTCGATGGTGGGGGATACTGGCTGGCAGCGCGGTCGGGGAAGGTCTTCAGCTTCGGAAATGCGACGTGACGCACTCCCGACACCTCTGATCGGCGCGGTCGCCTTCGGTGCGGCCGGCGTCGGATTCGTCCTCGCCGCGACCACCGGGGCGGGTTCGGCTGATGCCTGGTCGGGTCCGTTGGTGATCGCCGCCGCGGTTCTCGTGATCTCCGGCGGCGCCAAGCTCGCCGATCCTCGGGCGGTGGCCGACGCACTCGATGCCATCGCCGCGCCCTCATCGGCTGGTGTGGTGGCGCTCATCGCCGCGGGAGAGATCGCGGTCGGCACCTTCGCCGTCCTCGCTGGTGGTCGCCTGGCGGCTGGCGCGATCGCCGCCGTGTACCTCGCCTTCGCAGCGGTGGCCTGGCGTATGTCCCGCTCGGAGGGAGTACGGAGCTGCGGCTGCTTCGGTTCCTCGGGAGCGCGGCCTGGTCCCTTGCACATCGTGGTCGACGTCGCGGTCGCCGTCCTCGCTGGAGCAGCGGCGGTCACCGGCTCCGGCGGGCTGGTCTCACTCGTCGC
The DNA here is from genome assembly GCA_964494405.1 of uncultured Iamiaceae bacterium. Lineage (GTDB taxonomy): Bacteria > Actinomycetota > Acidimicrobiia > Acidimicrobiales > SKKL01 > Actinomarinicola. Next base: position 4,074 of record CAZBTQ010000010.1, on the reverse strand, counting down.
CGATACGCCGGGCGCGGGCATCCCCGCCGCGGCGGCGATCCTCACCGGCATCGCCGCGCTCATCGCTGTCCTCACGGTCGCTGCCGAGGCGCTCGACGCCGCTACGCCCGCCCCCACGCGCACGGACTTCCACCTGGTGGAGGCTCCTCGATGACCCGACACCTGGCCGACCGCATCGCCCAGAGGTTCGCACCAGACCTCGATCGGCGAACCTTCCTGAGCCGCACCGCCATGGTCGGCACGGCGCTCGCGGTCACGCCGACGAGCTTCTTGCTGCGCCCAGGCGACGCCTACTCGCAGGTGTGCGTCGGACCGTCGGGGTGTCCGGCTGGGTCCCGCTGCACCGGCTACACCGAGCTGTGCTGTTCGCTGTACGGCTCGAACCAATGTCCGCCCGGTACGACGATGGCCGGCTGGTGGCGAGCCGATGGCAGCGGCTTCTGCGGTGCGAACGGCCCCCGCTACTACATGGACTGCAACGGCTTCGGAGAGACGTGCACGTGCTGGGGCTGCAACTGCAACAACTGGAAGACCAGCTGCACCAACTTCCGCTACGGCAACTGCAACAACCACGTGCCCAACGTCGGCCCCATCCGCTGTCGAGTCATCTCGTGCACGCCCCCGTGGCAGATCGATCCTGGTTGTTCCACCGCCGCTCGGTACGACAACAACACGCGCTTCCACGACCGGCCGTGCCTGCACCCACCGCTCCTGCCCCCTCAGGAGACCGATGCCCACTTCTGGATGGTCACCACCCACGGGGCGATCTACGGCCGCAACAACGCACCGTACTGGGGTGGTGCCAACTGGATGCCGCTCAACCGGCCAGTGGTCGGTATGGCGCGCACGCCGTCCGGTCAGGGGTACTGGCTGGTGGCGTCCGACGGCGGCATCTTCACCTACGGCGACGCGGGCTTCTACGGCTCGACCGGCGCGATGCACCTGAACCAGCCGGTCGTCGGGATGGCCGCGACCCCCTCGGGACGTGGCTACTGGCTGGTGGCGTCCGACGGCGGGGTGTTCACCTTCGGCGACGCGGGCTTCTACGGGTCGACCGGCGCGATGCGGCTCAACCAGCCGGTCGTCGGCATGGCCGCCACCAGCGACGGCCGTGGGTACTGGCTCGTCGCTCGCGATGGTGGGGTGTTCACCTTCGGCAACGCGCAGTTCGTGGGTTCGGGCGCCTCGACGGGATCCACCGTCCCGTTCGTGGGCATGGTGTCCCGCGGCGCCGACGGGTACCGCCTGGCCCAGGCCAACGGCAACGTGTTGTCCTACGGGTCGATGGCTGCCCCGCCCTCAGGCGCGCTGCTGGTCTGGACCGCGTCGGTCACCTCGATCTGTGGCACGAGCACGGGCAACGGATACGTCCTGGCCTGCGGCGACGGCTCGTGCTTCCCCTTCGGTGACGCCGGCAGCATGTACGGATCGACGCTCTACCCATCCGGCACGGTCGTCGGGTCGGCGTCCTACGCGTGAACCGATTCGAGCTCCCGTGCTGATCCTCGTCGTCATCCAGACCGCCGTCATCGCGTTGATGCTGGTGCTGGTCGTGTCGCTGTTGAAGAGCCACGCGGCGATCCTGCGCCGGCTCCACGCGGCCGGCTTCGGCGAGGACACCCCCGACCACGATCACGCGCTCACGCCTCAGGGTGGGGTGGTGATGGACGACACCGAGCTGCGAACCCATCCCGACGTGCCTGGGCTTCGCGAGTCGACCGGCGGCGGTCCGCTCGTCGACGTCTCCGGCACGAGTCCCCGCGGCGCGTCGGTGGCCGTCGGCATCGAAGGGGCGCGTCACGCCACGCTGCTGGCCTTCTTGTCGAGCTCGTGCACCACGTGCGCCGCGTTCTGGTCGGCGTTCGCCGACGATCCACTACTGCCCGGCGGAGCGCGACTCGTCGTGGTCACACAGGGCCCGAACCACGAGAGCCCGTCGAAGGTGGCCGAGCTCGCACCGGCGGGCGCGACGACGTTGATGTCGGACCAGGCCTGGGACGACTACACGGTGCCGGGGTCGCCCTACTTCGTGCTCGCCGGCCCAGGCGGACGCTTGCTGGGAGAGGGATCTGCGATGGCTTGGCCCCAGGTCGAAGAGTTGATCGAGCGCGCGATCGCTGATCTCGGTCCGTCGGTCGGTGCCTCAAGTGGACCGGTCTCCGAGAAGGGGCGTCGTCGATGGAAGCAGCGTGAGCGCGACACCGACGAGGAACTGCTCGCCGCCGGGATCCGCCCGGGTGACCCGGCGTTGCACCACGAGGTGCCGGCGGTTGACGATGAGGAGGGATCCGTCGATGGCCAGGATTGAGGGACACGGGATCGTGTGCGATCTGCCGAGTGGGTTCGAGGGCGAGATCTACGCACTCACGCTCGGCCCGGGCGAGACCCCGGCTCGAGGGGTGCAGGCGCTGGCACCGACCGCGGCGCGTGCGACGGGTGATGAACCCGCTCCCGAACCCGAGGCACCAGCCGGATCCGTTGCTCCGATGGCTGCCACCGCAGGGCCGACGACACCACCTGTGCTCCACGTCGCGACGTTCCCGTTGCCGCCCGAACGAGGCGACTACGGCAATGGCGCGGTCGACCACATGGGCACCGAGGACATCTTCATCGCGCTGTGCGAGTTCGACGAGGAGGCATCCCGGTCGGTGTTGTACGCGGCCGAAGGCCTCCCCACCCTCACGGCGGCCGACTTCGACACCTCGACGCTGCACCGCTCGTTCCCCAACCACTCCGGTTGCCAGAGGTTCTTCCACGTCGGCACTCGGGCGTTCTGCCTCTACGTCGTCCTCGGCAGCCACAACTTCCGAGATCCCCTGGTGCGGCGCGTCAACGAGCTCGTCGCCGAGATCGACATCGCTGCTGGGTGAGGCCGTGGCTCACTCAGACGGGATCATGACGTCGACGAGCTCTTCCCACTGGACCATCCCCCCGACCCGGCCGAAGTCGATGGTCTCACCGAATCGATGCACGCCGCCCTGACGGGTAGAGATGTAGTACCCGCGCCCTCCCGCGGTGGCACGGATGCGATGACCCGTCTCGCGGGTGACACCAGCACCTGGCAGTGAGCCGTGGAACGGCACGCCGAACGAGAACAGCCCGCCGTCGAGCGCAACCAGCCAGTAGCCCACGGTGGGGCCCGCCGCGATCGACACCACCGGAGCGTTGAGCCGCATGTTGCCCGTGGAGCCGTAGAAGTGGGCATCGCCGAAGCTGAAGACGCCGCCGTCCTTGGCGGTGAGCCAGTAGCCGTTGCCAGCAGGCGTCCGGGCGAGGTCGGTGACCGGCGCGTTGAGCTGCATGTCACCCGTGGAGCCGTGGAACGGGGCGTCGCCGAACGTGAAGATCCCCCCGTCCTCGGCGAGGAGCCAATACCCGCGGCCCGTGGCGGTGGTCGTCATCGCCGAGATCGGCCGGTTGAGCGGTTGACCGGCCATGTCGCCGCTGTGGCGCGCATCGCCGTAGGCGAACACCCGCCCCCAGTTGGAGACGAGCCAGTAGCCCATCCCCGAACGGGTCGAGGTGCCGGCGACGATGTGCTCACCCCACTGGAGGTTCGGCTGGTCGCCCCTGTACTCGGCGAATCCAGCGGTGTAGACCCGGCCCCGGTTCGTCACGGCGAAGATCGAGGTCGTTGGCGGGCGCGGCGCCACCGCGCGCAGGCCGAGCGCGGCCGCGACGTCGACGCGTCGCAGCTGGAGGCCGTTGGTCGGATCCACGACCGTCACCCCGGTCGCCCACAGCCGCTCCTCGAGCCAGGCGACCGACTGGTCGCCGTAGCGCTCCCGGAGCAGCGCGATCGCGCCGGCCACGTGGGGGGCCGCCATCGAGGTGCCCTCGGCTGTGGTGGTGCCACCACCGGTCGACGCAGCGGTGATCCACGAACCGGGAGCGGCCAGCTCGACGGGGGAGCCCGTATCGGAGCCGACCCACACGTCGTCGGATGAGTCGGGGGTGGCGGTGACCGCCGTGGCGGCTTCGACGCAGGCGGGGTACGCGACGTAGGTGCCGCTGCCGTTGTTGCCCGTCGCCGCGACGACCGCGACGCGCTGGTCGCGCAGCCGACGGATCTCC
>CAZBTQ010000009.1:25004-35729 GCA_964494405.1 uncultured Iamiaceae bacterium | reverse complement strand
CGACCTCGGCCAGCGCACGGCGGGCCAGCGATGCGCTCGCTCGCTCGTCATCGCCTGCCCGGCCCTCGTACACGGCGTCGTGGAACCAGGCGGCAAGGCGGGTGTGCACGCTCGCACCCGAGGAGCCTGCGAGGCGGTCGGCCGCGGCCAGCACCTCGAGCAGGTGGCGCACGTCGTGGTAGTGCCGATGCGGTTCGCTGTAGCGGGCGATCAGGTCGTCGCGCAGGTCGGTCGCTCCGCCGGGCATCCCCGCGTCCGAGGCGACCTCGGTCCACCGGCGCCGGAGCTCTGGGGCGGGGTCGGTGACGGGGGAGGGGTCGGGCACGTCCCCTAGCATGGTCCGCCATGTCACTCGCCCCCTTCCTGTTGTCCCCGGCGCTCAACGAGCGGGTGTGGGGGGGCAACGGCCTCGGCCCGGGCATCGGCGAGGCGTGGGATCTGTCGGTGCACCCCAACGGCGAGGCCACCGTGCGCACGGGGCCGTACGCCGATCGCTCGCTCGCCGAGCTGGTCGCCACCGATCCGTCGGCGTTCGGTGGCGAGGTCGACCTCTTGGCCAAGCGCCTCGACTGCGCGCAGAACCTGTCGGTGCAGGTGCACCCGCCCACCGGCGACCCCAAGACCGAGGCCTGGGTGGTGCTCGACGCGAAGCCCGGCGCCGGCGTGTACCTGGGGTTCACAGGCGAGGTGGAACGCGACGAGGTCGCTCGCCGGGCCGTCGACGGGACGGTCGACGAGCTGCTCCAGTTCGTCGAGCTCGCGGTCGGCGACGCGATCTTCGTCCCCGCGGGCACCGTGCACGCGATCGGCGGGGGGCTGTTGTTGTTCGAGCTCCAGCAGTCGAGCGACACGACCTATCGCCTCTACGACTGGGGTCGAGAGGGGCGAGAGCTGCACCTCGACGAGGGCCTCGCGGTCACCGACCTGGGCCCGGCGGCACCGCAGGATCCGGTGCAGGAGCTCGCCGATGGCGCGGTGCGACTGGTGGCGTGCGAGCACTTCGTGATCGACCGCGTCCACCTCGACGCGGGTGCGTCGATCACCGTCGACCCAGGGACGCGGTGGGCGGGGGTCTTCGCGGTCTCGGGCAGCGCGCGCCTCGGCGATCTCACCGTCGCCGAGGGCGACACCGCGGTCGTCCCTTCGGCGTCCGGTCCGGTCGAGATCGTGGCGGCGCGCTCGTTCGACGGCCTCCGCTACGGCCCGCTACCCCAGGTCTGATACCCCCGCGGGTATCGTGGTGCCGTTGCCGTCCACCTGAGGGGTGAGGCCTGTGAAGTTCCCTGCCGACGTCGCTGACGACGTCCACGTCCGTCTCCGGCGCCTCGAAGGACAGATCCGTGGACTGCAGCGCATGGTCGAAGAGGGCCAGGATTGCGAGGCGATCGTCACCCAGCTCGCAGCTGCGAAGGCGGCTCTCGACCGCGTCGGCTACCGGCTGGTTGCCAGTGGCATGCGGTGCTGCGCGCAATCCGAGACCGGAGAGCGCGACGACGAGAACGGCCTCGACACCGAGACGCTCGAGCGGTTGTTCCTCAAGTTGAGCTGACGCCGCCGGGCAGCCGCGGTCCGGGGCTCAGGACTCGGCGGCAACCTGAGCCTTGGCCGCGTGGTCGGTGATCCGCGACACGATGCGATCCCAGAACGCGGGCGGCAGGTCGTGGCCCATGCCCTCGAGGATGACCAGCTCCGCTCCGGGGACGACCTCGGCGGTGCGGACGCCGCCGCTCATGTCGATCAGCCGGTCCTGGTCGCCGTGGATGACGAGGAACGGCGTCGTCACGCTCGCCAACAGCTCGGTGCGATCGCCCGACGCGTTGATGGCCATGAGCTGGCGCCCGGTGCCCGCGGGGTGGAAGCAGCGGTCGTACGCCGCGCCGGCCCGCGCCGCGAGGGCCTCCCGGTCGATGTGGTCGGGCGAGCCGTAGGTCTCGGCGCCCAGGATCGCCCGGTCGATGGTGTCCTGGCGCTCGGGCCCGACCGGGGTGAAGAGCAGCTCGCTCGCCTCCGGAGACGCCTGGCCGACCGAGCGGTCCCCGGTCGTCGACATGATCGACGTGACCGACCGAAGGCGGTCGGCGTGCTCGATGGCGAGGGTCTGGACGATCATCCCGCCCATCGACATGCCCATCACGTGGGCCCGGTCGACGCCGAGCGCGTCGAGCACCGCGACCCCGTCGGCCGCCATGTCGGACAGCAGGTACGGCACATCGGGCGTCTCGCCGGCTCGGAGCGCGGTGATCACCGCCCCCAGATCTGGGGTGACGTCGGCGAACTTGGTGGACAGCCCGACGTCGCGGTTGTCGTAGCGGATGGTGAAGAAGCCGGCGTCGACGAAGCGGCCGCAGAGCTCTTCCGGGTAGTTGATGAGCTGCGACCCGAGGCCGTTGACCAACAAGAGGGTCGGGTCGGCGGGGTCGCCGAACGCCTCGAAGTACAGCTCGACGTCGCCGTTGGTGGTGGTCCCCGTGGTCGCTGCGGTCATCGTGTCTCCCCCTCGTACGTGTCCGATGACCGTATCCGAGAGTGCCCGACCGGTAGGGTGCCGAGCCGTGGAGGACGAGGCCGACGAGACCGACGAGCTGCCGGTCGACCCCTCCGAGGAGGAGGCCGTCGACCCGTTCGAGCAGGCGCCGCCGGCTGAGTCGGATGATCGAACGAGTGGGCCGGGTGGGCCTCCTCGTTGGCAGATGGTGCTGGTCGGGCTCCTGGTCGGCGCCGTGATCGGCGGGGGCCTGGCGTGGTGGAGCAACCGCGACGACGACTCGGGTGCGGCGTCGGAGCAGGAGGCGCTGACCGGTCCCGACGACCTCGACGAGTCGCCCGAGGCCGCGGATGCGTTCATCGACGCATGGGAGCGCAGCCGCACCGAGACCTACCTGTCGGGGTCGCTGCTGCGTCGCACCCTCTCCTCGGCGGTCGCGCTCGAGCTGCCGATCGTGGTGGCCCAGCGACCGCCCGACCGGGTGGTGTCGACCGGCAGCTCGGTCCAGGCCGACGTCGGCGGTGAGAACACCGTGTGCGACGAGCAGCTCGACGGGATCGTGCACTGCCAGCCGGGTGGTCCGGCGGCCGACTACGACGCCCAGGTCCAGGCCGAGCTCGACAACCTGCGCAGCTACGTCGAGGGTGACACGCCCGTGTACAAGGTGTCGGTGTCGGAGGGCTGCTTCGACCTGCGACTCGTCGCGGCGATCCACGCACCGCCGTACGGTCACAACGCCCGATTCTGCTTCGATGCCGTGAGCGGCGCGCCGCGGCTGATCCGCATCGAGCGGAACGAGGGGACCGACGAGGTGACCTTGGTGACCGTGCGCACCGACGTGACCGACGAGGACATCGCTCGCGTCGCGGCGGGCGACGTCGACGAAGAGCTCCTCGCCGGATAGCGGCTCGCGGCTCGGCTGGGCTACCCGTAGTTCAGGGTGCCGTGGCCGAACCGCACGGTGATGTCGATGCGGGAGCGGCTGTTCGGGTCGACGCGCAGCTGGTTGTCGATCTCGCCGAAGTCGCTGCTGCTGGTCACCGCGTAGGCGGTGCCGTCGTCGGGGAGGGTGATGTCCACGTCGCCGAACTGCGCATCGACCACCAGCGAGTCGGGTGCCTCGACGAACGCCATGCGGAGCCGTCCGTAGTCGGCGGACAGGGTGACGTCGCGGGACGTGATCGAGGTCGCGTCGAGCGATCCGTGGCGCAGCTCCACATCGAGCGTCCCGGCGAGGCGGGCGAGCTCGACCCGGCCGTCCTCGCTGAACACCCTCACCTCGCCGTCGAGGTCGCCCAGGTGCGTGTCGCCGAGGTGGGAGACGATCTCGATCGCGATGCCGGCGGGAACGACCAGCTCCTGGTCGACGTCGCAGAAGTGGTTCACGATCTCCGGGCAGTCCGTGGTGATGACGAGTCGGTCGCCCTCGCGATGCCAGTCCTGGTCGGTGTCGAACAGGCCACGGCTGATGTCGGCCTTGAGCCGGATCGTGTCGGTGTCGGCGCCGGTGACGCGCACATCCCCCGCGCTGTTGCGGATCTCGATGGTGTCGATCCCGGCGGCCGACCAGCTCAACTCCTCGACGCGCTCCTCGTGGGCCAGCACCGCGACGCCGTTGAGCGTGGTCCACGCCAAGGATGCGATCGTGAAGCACGAGCCGAGGATCATCCACGCGGCGCGCACGCCTCGCCTGCGCCAGAAGCTGGTGGGACGGTCGTCGAGAATGGGCGGAGGCGGCGGTGCAGGCGGTGGAGTGGTGGTGGTCATCGTGGTCAGTCCTCGCTCTCGAGCCATCGCAGGACAGCGAGGACCCGGCGGTGGTCCGAGTCGGTCGGGGGGAGGTCGAGCTTGGTGAAGATGTTGCTGATGTGCTTCTCGACGGCGCCGTCGCTGACGACGAGCTGGCGGGCGATGGCGGTGTTGGTGCGTCCCTCGGCCATCAACCCGAGCACGTCCCGCTCGCGTGGCGAGAGCCGTTCGAGGGGGTCGCGCCGCCGCGACCGGGCCAGCAGCTGGGACACGACCTCGGGGTCGAGGGCGGTGCCGCCGGTGCCGACCCGGTCGACCGCTGCCAGGAAGTCGGCGACGTCGGCGATTCGATCCTTCAGCAGGTAGCCGAGGCCGCTGGTGTCCTCGGAGAGCAGCTCGGTCGCGTAGCGCTCCTCGACGTACTGGGACAGCACGAGGATGCCGACCGTCGGGTTCTCGGCGCGGATCTGGCGTGCAGCGCGCAGCCCGTCGTCGGTGTTGGTGGGCGGCATGCGGACGTCGGTGACGCACAGGTCCGGCTCGTGGCGCTTGACGACGTCGAGCAGCGCGTCGGCGTCGCCGACCGCCGCGACGACCTCGTGGCCGGCATCGGCGAGCAGGCCGGTGAGTCCCGCCCGCAACAGGACCGAGTCCTCGGCGATCACGATGTGCACGGGACCTCCACGATGATGCTCGTCGGCCCGCCGTCCGGGCTGATCACGTGCATCCTGCCGTTCAGGCCGGCGACTCGCTGACGAAGGCCCGCCAGGCCGGTGCCGCGGTCGGGGTCGGCGCCGCCGGTGCCGTCGTCGGTGACCTCGACGACGAGCTTGTCGCCCGAGCGCACGATCGTGACGCCCGCCCGGGTGGCCGAGGAGTGCTGGGCCACGTTGGTGAGCGCCTCGGAGACGATGAAGTAGGCGGCGCTCTCGACGGCGGGCGAGGGCCGCTCGGCCACCTCGACCCGCAGGTCGACCGGCACCGGTGAGCGGGCGACGACGGCCGACAACGCCGCGTCGAGCCCCCGATCCTCGAGGATGACGGGGTGGATGCCCCGGACCAGGTCGCGGATCTCGGCGAGGGCGGCCTTGGCCTCCTTGTGCGCCTCGGCGACCATCGCCTTGCCCGCCTCGGGGTCGGTCTCGAGCCGTTCCTGGGCCTTGCCGAGTTGCACGGCCAGGGCGACGAGTCGTTGCTGGGCGCCGTCGTGGAGGTCGCGCTCGATGCGGCGACGCTCGGCCTCGGCGCTGTCGACAGCGGCCACGCGGCTCGACTCCAGGTGGGTCACCTGCTGGTCGAGCATCGCGCTGCGGTCAGGCCCGAGGAGGCGGCCGGCCACGATGGCGTGGAGCTGGCCGGCGCCGAGGGTGATCCACGGCGCGGCGAGCACGAAGCTGACCAGGCCGATCAGCGCCAAGCCGAACGCCCCCACACCTGGTGACAGGTCGAAGAGCCAGAACTTGGCGGTGCCGCCGGGCAGCGAGCCGATGTAGGTGGGCAGCAGGGCCAGTGCCAGCGAGCCGCCCCACACGACGAGCAGCAGCGTGCCGAGGACGATCGACACCGGCAGCAGGAGCAGCAGGTAGGCGATCTCCTTCCACCGGGGGCCGCTCTTGGTGCGCTCCCACAGGCGGGCGAACCAACCCCATCTGCCGCTCGACACCAGCGGCGGGACCGGGTCGGCCAGGTCGGCGACTCCGAACGCCGCCAGTCGGCTGCGTTCCGCCGTGGCGGTGAGGTGGGCGCTCGTGAAGAACAGCCACGCGACGGGCAGTGCGAACGGCAAGGTGATGAGCAGGCCGATCGTCGTCGCGCCGAGCGCCACGAGGAGGCTGAACGAGAACGTGCCCATGACCATCGACGTGACGATCGCGACGAGCGACCACCACGTCATTCGGTCGTGCCAGGGGGAGAACAGGGTGCGGATCACTGGAGTCACGGTACGGCCGGGTGCGCAGCGCGACCATGACGGACCCCGGTGTCTCGCTGGTGGGGGAATCCCCACCTGTCGGCTGGGGATGCGGCCGCGTCGCTCGCTACGGTGCCGGGGTGCTCCTCGGTGACGACCTGCTCGAGTGGATCCTCCTCGCCGTCGGCGGGGCGCTGCTCGTCGGCAACGTGATGGCGTTGCTGCGCCCTCCCGAGGTGCGCGGCGAGGGCGATCTCGAACGCCCACCGATCGCCCGCACGGTCACCTTCATGGTCATCGGCGCCGTCGCCGCCATGTGGGCCCTCGCCAGCCTCCTGTCGAGCTGACCACCGCGCCCGCGGGCGCGACGTTGGTCGCTCGCCACGACCTGTCGGTCCTCGAGCTCAGTCGGACCCTTCGAACCCCATGTACGGTCCGTTCGGACCTTCCATGACCACCGGCTGTTGCCCGAACTCGAACGGGACGTCCACGCCGCCGCCGGTGGCGGTCCCGCCAAGGACACCTCGGGGCACGACCGTCGCGGTGACACCCGGGAGACCATCGATCGGCCAGGCGACCGGCAGCAGCGTCGAAGAGCCGTCGTCCCAGGTGATCAGCAGCTCGTCGATCCCATCGGGCACGAGCCAGAGAGCGATCAATGGGATCTCCGTACCGATGAGTCCTTCGGATCCGGAGCCCATGAGGTGCGGTCGTTCCCTGTAGGTGCCGTTGCTGCCTCCGTAGCACCCACCACCACCGCCCGACACCCCCACGCAGAACCCCGATCCGTCTCCGAAGTCGCCGGCGGAGCGTTGCATCGTTCCCTGCAGGACGCCGTCTGGGGTCGAGAGGGTGAACTCGACCGGCTCGCCGACCGGTCGCGCGAGCGCGGCTTCGCCGTCGATGATCTCGTCTGTGAGCTGCCGCTGGGCTGTGGTCGGCGTCGTCGGTGTGGATGCGACCGACGGGGTTCCTCCATCGCCACCTGCGAGCGAGAGCGCGACGCCGATGCCGCCGATCACGACGATGGCGGCGGCTGTTGCCGCGAGCCATCGACCGCGTCGAGACGGTTCGGGCGCATGAGCCGGGTGGATGTAGCTCGGCGGGGCGTCGACGGGGTCGACCTCATCGAGGTAGTTGGCGTAGGTCCGGATCTGCGAGTCGAGGTCGGTCGTCATCGTCGTCTCCGAGGGTCGTGCGAAGTCGCCGCATGCCGCGGTCGACGTGGGTTTGGACGGTGCTGCGCGAGGTTTCCAGCAGATCTGCGACCTCTTGGAGGGTCCACTGGCCCGAGTGGACGAGCAGGACGCACAGGCGCTGCTGGACCGAGAGCTGTGCGAGAGCGGAAGGGAGGCGCGGGTCCACCTGCGAGGTGAGCTCCGACGGGACGTCGGGGAAGTGCGGCTCGGCCAGCGCCTCGGTCCTCCATCGCGATCGGGACTGCCCGACCCGGTAGAGGTAGCCGATGGGGTTGTCCATCGAGGCGACGCGCTCCCAGTGCTCCCAGGCGAAAGCCATGGCCTCGGCGGTCGCCTCGGACGCCCGGTCGGGACCGTATGCGGCCCTGAACGCGCGCCGGAGCCGGTGGGCCGCCAACTGCGCGAACTCATCGAACTCGTCCCGGCTCCGCGGCATGTCGTGCGTCAACCTCCGAGAGAAGAGAGCAACGACCTCACGATCTGTACGACAGGCTCCTGTCGAGCTGACCGCCGCGCCCGCGGGCGTGTCACACGTTGCGGTCGCGACCCTCCCAGAAGGGCTTGCGCAGCTCGGTCTTCAACACCTTGCCCATCGGGCTGGTCGGCAGTGAGTCGACGACGTCGATCCGGCGGGGGCGCTTGAACGAGGCCAGGCGCCCGTCGAGGAACGCGGCCACGTCGTCGGGCGTCAACGTCCTGCCGGGACGCGGCACCACGAACGCCATCGGCTGCTCACCGAAGTCGTCCTGGGGGATGCCGATGACCGCGACGCTCTCCACGCCGGGGTGGTCGAGGATCGCGGCCTCGATCTCGGCGGGGTAGATGTTGACGCCACCTGCCACGATCATGTCCTTCACCCGGTCGGTGATGAACAGGTAGCCGTCATCGTCGAGGTGGCCGACGTCGCCGGTCCGGTAGAAGCCGTCGCGGATGGTGTCGTCGCCGAGAGGCTCCCGCCCGAGGTAGCGGTCGAGCACCATCGGCGTGTTGACGACGATCTCGCCGGGGTCGCCGGTCGCGAGGCGGTTCCAGTCGTCGTCGACGATCGCGACCTCGACCTCGTCGTAGGGGCGGCCGCTGCTGGACGGCTTGCGGAGGTGGTCGTCCGGGGTGATGTAGGTGAGCATCCCCGCCTCGCTCGCGCCGTACATCTCCCACAGCACGTCAGGTCCGATCCGCTCGATGATCCACTCCTTGAGCGACTGGGGGACAGGTGCGCCGGCGGTGCCGATCGAGGTGAGCGACGACAGGTCGTAGCGGTCGAGCACCTCGTCGGGCAGCGCCTTGACGCGCAGCAGCATGGTCGGGACCGCGTACCAGCACTCCAGTCGGTGCTCGTGGATGAGGCGTGCCGCCGACTCGGCGTCGAAGGGGTCGAGCGACACGACCGTGCCGCCGACCCGTGTCGTGTTGGCGACGACACCCGGGCCGAGGCCGTGGTGGACGGGCAGGGTCAAGAGCACCCGAGCGTCGGGCGGGTAGGGCGGCACGCTGCCCACCGAGGCCATGTAGCGCGTCAACCGTTCGGGGTCGGGGTGGGTCGTGCGGTCACGCGGCGGCACGCCCTTGGGTCGCCCGGTGGTGCCCGACGTGTAGAGGATGAGGCTCGACCCGGGCTCACCGAACCGCTCGACGGGTGCGCCCTCGGCGAGCAGGTCCTCGAGACGGATCCAGCCGTCGTTCGGCTCCTGGCCAGCCGTGATGAGCACGCCGAGGTCGCGCTCGGTCCACGGCTCGGGGTGGACGTCGTCGCACGCCAGGCCCTTCGCGTCGCTGTCGCGGATGATGTACTCGGCCTCCACCGGCGTGAGCTTCCAGTTGACCGCTACCTGGGTGACGCCGAGCTTCTGGAGCGCCCGCTGGAGGACGAACCACGACAGACCCAGGCGGAAGCGCATGCCGATGCGGTCGCCGGTGACGAGTCCGTGGCGGTGCAGGGCGTCGGCCACGCGGTTGGCACGGTCGTCCCACTCGCCGTAGGTGAGCGAGCCGTCGGCCGCGATGACGGCGACGGCGTCGGGACGGGTACGGGCCCAGTGCTCGACCGAGCCCGGTGCCGGTGCGTCGAGGGTCATCGCGCACCTCCGAGGTGCGTGGCGAGGAGCGCCGCGGTGCGGTCTCGTGCGGCGTGCCAGTCGGCCTCGATCTCGTCGACCAACGCGGCCACGGTGGTGGTGGAGCGGACGGACCCGACGGTGTGGCCGGCGCTGCCCCCGCCGCCGCGCATCGTGCTGGCAGCCACCCCGTTGGCGGCGGTGGCGAGCGTGATGTCATCCATCGTCGACTCGACCAGCGCCTGCCGCCACGTGTCCCCGGCCGCGCTCGCGGTCGTGCCGATGAACCGGGTGCCGAAGAACCCGAGGTCGTAGCCGGCACAGATCGCGGCCCACAGCGCGGTGCCGTCGCTCATGCCGCCGGCGACGGCCAACGGCCCCTCGTAGAACGACCGCACCGCCCGGACGAAGGCGAGGGGGTTGGCCCACCCCGTGTGCCCGCCCGCACCCGCGGCCAGCAGGACCAGACCGTCTGCGCCCGCGTCGAGCGCCTTGTGGGCGTGGGTCATCGACGCCACGTCGGCGAGCACGAGGCAACCTGCGTCGTGCAGCGGTCCGATGACCGGCTTGGGGCTCCCGACGCTGGTGACGACGAGTGGCACCCGGCGCCGGGTCACGCACTCGACGTCGGCGTCGAGCCGGATGTTCTGGCGGCCGACGATGAGGTTGGCGACGACCGGTGCGGGTGCGTGTGGTGCGTCCGAGGACACGATGCCCTCGTCGATCTCGTCGAACCACTCCTCGAGCTGCTGGGACGACGCCGCGTTGCTGGTCGGGAACCCGCCGAGCACACCTGCCGCGCAGGCCTCGGCCACGAGCTGGGGGGTCGAGACCCCCGTCATCGGCGCGGCCATCACCGGCAGGCGCAATGCGCCGACCATCGACCTGATCGCGTTCTCGTCCATGCGAGCCCCCTCGCTTGAGTCTGTCGTGGTGGCGAGGCGCGTGCTGGCTCGACGCGCGCCACCGCCTCTCGGACGCGCCCATGGGCGCGCGGCGGCCTCGTCGCTCGGCTCCCGCGGGAGCGCGGTGCAGACCGTCGGCGCAGAGGTCCGCCGGCCCGCCGTTCGAACGACACGAGGTCCGTAGCCGCTGTTCGCTGCGCCGTAAGGTCGAACTCCGTTCGACCTTACCCAGGGGGTGTGACGGTCACGGAACGTGCCCGGATCTGGTGCTGCTCACCACCGAGAGCACCCACGACGCGCCCGCGGGCGCGCCGCACCCTGCCCGCCACGCGAGCCGCGCCCAACCCCACCTGTCACGCGCCCATGGGCGCGCGCCCGACCCGACCTCAGCCGGCGATCTCGGCGGCGACCCTTGCGTTGTTCT
>CAZBTQ010000009.1:0-24904 GCA_964494405.1 uncultured Iamiaceae bacterium | reverse complement strand
GCGCGCCCGACCCGACCTCAGCCGGCGATCTCGGCGGCGACCCTTGCGTTGTTCTCAGCGAGCGCGAGGTTGGCGGGGACCGAACGTCCCTCGGTGGCCGTCGCGATGCGCTCCAGCACGAACGGGGTGATGGCGGCTCCGGTGATGCCCTGACGCTCGGCGTCGCTCAACGCGGAGGTGAGCGCGGCGTCGATCTCGGCCGGGGCGAGCCCGTCCTCGGCGGGGACGGGCACGGTCACCAGCACGCCGGTCGTCATGCCGAGCACCCGGATCGACTCGACGACGCGTCGCACCTCGTCGGCCGACTCGACGCGGTGAGGGAGGGGGATGCCGGTCGTGGGCGTGGTGAACCCGGGCAGCTCGTCGGTCCGCCACCCCAGCACCGGCACGCCGGCGGTCTCGAGCCACTCCAGGGTGCGGGGCAGGTCGAGGAACACCTTCGCCCCGGCGCACACGGTCACGATCGGGTGCGCCGCGATCGCGCCGAGGTCGGCGCTCACGTCGCCCGTCTCCTCGACCCCTCGGTGCACACCACCGATGCCTCCGGTGGCGAACACGCCCACGCCCGCGGCGGCGGCCAACGCCAGCGACGCCGACACCGTGGTCGCTCCGAAGTCCCATCCCTGCGCCATCGCCACTGGAAGGTCGCGTGCGGCGGCCTTGCGACCGGCTCCGAGGATCCGCTCGTGCTCGGTCGGGTCCAGCCCCACACGGGCAACCCCGTCGAGCACCGCGG
Organism: uncultured Iamiaceae bacterium; assembly: GCA_964494405.1. Lineage (GTDB taxonomy): Bacteria > Actinomycetota > Acidimicrobiia > Acidimicrobiales > SKKL01 > Actinomarinicola. The sequence goes on along the minus strand of CAZBTQ010000009.1, from coordinate 24,168 downwards.
TCACCGCGGGAACAGCACCGCCGGCGCGGATCGCGGCGTCGCACTGGGCCAGCGCGTCGGCGTTGTGCGGCGACGGCAGGCCGAGGTGGCTGAAGATCGTCGACTCCAGCGCGACGACCCCGCGTCCCTCCGACAGCGCGGTTCGGACCTCCTCGGACACGATGAGCTCGGTCACTGGTCGACGTCCTCTCCGATCTCGGCACCCGGCGACGCGAGCACCCGCGCCGCCACCTCGTGGCCCCGGCGCACCGCGTCGCCTGCCTCGGCGCCCTCGGCGCGGGCCACGAGCCACCCGGCGGCGAACGCGTCGCCGGCACCGGTCGTGTCGACGACCACGTCGACCGGCGGGACCTCGATCACCGTGACGTCGCCGGCCTCGGTCACCACGACGGTCGAATCGGAGCCGTGCCGCACCACCGTCAGCCCTGCACCCCGGCAACAGGTGTGGCCATCGAGTCCCAGCAGGGCGGCCTCCTCACGGTTGGCCAGCACCACGTCGGGTTCGAGCTCGGCGACCAGGGCGAGGAACCGCTCGGGACCCATGTCGTGCAACGCTGCGGTCGAGCTGGTGTCGATGCTGATCTCGCCGCCGGCAGCTCGGACCTGCCACACGGCATCGGCCGCGGCGGTGGCCAACGGTTCGGTGGTGAAGGAGTACGCGGGGACGTGCAGCGCGGTGGCCCCCGCGAGCCACGAGGTCTCCACCCGCATCAACGACGTGCTCGCGCCGCGGTCGGTGAGGAAGCTGCGCTCGCCGTCGGGGTCGACGACCACGACGATCGCGCCGGTCGCGGCGTCGGCCACGCGGTGGACCCTCACGTCGACCCCGCGTGCGGCGAGCTGCGCGGCCAACCGGCCACCGACCTCGTCGTCGCCGACGCTGCCGATGAAGCGGGCGGGTCGGCCCAGGTGCGCGACCGCCGCGGCGACGTTGGCGGCACTGCCGCCTCGTCGCCGGTGGATCGTGGCGGGCGTGTCGGTTCCCGTCCGCATCGGCCCGGTCGGCCACACCACGATGTCCTCGAGGAGGTCTCCGAGGGTGACGATCACGCGGCGAGCGTACCGCCCGTGCTCGCCGCCGCTCGATGCGGCCTCAGCTGCGGCGCACCTCGGTGAGCAGTTGCTGCACGAGGCGAAGGGGGAGCCCGACGACGTTGGAGCGGTCGCCGTCGAGCGCCTCGACGAACGCGGCGGCCCGCCCTTGGATCGCGTACGCGCCCGCTTTGTCGAGCGGCTCACCCGTCGCAACGTAGGCCTCGATCTCGGCGGGGGAGAGGTCCCGGAACCGAACCGAGGTCACCTCGACGCCGCCCGCGTCGTTGCCGGTGGCGGCGTCGATGATCGCCACGCCCGTCATCACCTGGTGCTCCCGCCCTGAGAGCCGCCCGAGCATCGCCCGCGCATCCGCCTCATCGTCTGGCTTGCCGAGCGCCACGCCGTCGAGCACGACCAGCGTGTCGGCGCCGAGCACCAGCACCGACTCGCCCCGATGTCGGTGTGCGACCGCTCGCGCCTTCGCGGCGGCGAGCCCGGCGACGGCTGCTGCCACGTCGAGCGAGCCGTCGAGCGTCTCGTCGACATCGGCGGGTTCCACGACCGGCTCGACCCCGATCGTGCGCAGCAGGTCGAGCCGCCGCGGCGAGGCGGATGCCAGCACGACCGTGGGCAGCGAGTCCGGATCCATCAGCGGCCGCGCACGGGCCAGGTCGTGGTGAGGGCCGAGGGGGTCCAGGCCGGCCAGCGTGGTCCGCCGACGATCTCGCCGGCGACGAACGTCGCGACCGTGACCGGGCCGGTGCCGCTGTTGTCGAACACCTCGGCGCTGTCGGCGAGCTCGATCATCGCGGCGACGTTGTCCCACAGCCGGTGCCAGGATGACCGGATCTTGTCCTCGGGCACGTCGTGACCACCTGCGTCGACCCGCGCACGTGCGGAGCCGCGCGACAGACTGGGTCCATGGCGACGCACGACGATCTCCTCCGACTCGAAACCGAGGGGTGGGAGGCCCTCAGCCACGGCAGAGGGCGCGCGCACTACGCGGCGCTGCTGACCGACGACGCGGTGATGCTGTTGCCCCAGGTCGGGCTGCTCAGCCACGACAAGGCGCTCGACGGCATGGATGCCCAGCCGTGGTCGTGGTTCCAGATCCGCAACCCCCAGACGATCGAGCTGACCGACGACTCGGCGATGCTGCACTACCGGGTGCAGGCACGGCGCGACTTCCAGCCCGAGTACCAGGCGCTCATCGCGAGCACCTACGTGCGCCGCGACGGCACCTGGAAGCTCGCGGTCCACCAGCAGACGCCCATGTGAGGTCGGGTGGACCCGACACCGGGACGCTGCGCTGCGCCACACTGTCGCGATGAGCGACGTCGCCGACCGCAACGTCATCGGGGGTGCGCTCGAGCCGTGCGGCTCCGATCCCATCACCGGCTTCTTCCGTGACGGGTGTTGCACGACCGGCCCCGAAGACCTCGGCAGCCACACGATCTGTGCGGTGATGACCGCCGAGTTCCTCGACCACCAGCGGTCGATCGGCAACGACCTGTCGACGCCGCTGCCCCAACATCGGTTCCCCGGCCTGGTGCCCGGCGACCGGTGGTGCGTCACCGCCGGCAACTGGTGGCGTGCGTTCATGGACGGCGTCGCGGCACCCGTGGTGCTCGCGTCGACCCACGAGAAGGCGCTCGAGGTCGTGCCGATCGAGGCGATGCAGCAGGTGGCCGTCGACGTGCCGGACGACGTGGGCTGGCTCGACCCGGACGATCCTGGGTAGCCCGCGGAGACCCTCAGAGGACCCGCAGAGCCAGCAGGGCGACGTCGTCGCTCCGGGCGGAGGGGGGCCGGATGGCGTCCAGCGAACCCGATACGAGGCGCAGCAGGTCGTCGGCGTCTGCCGCTTCGGCGGTGCATCGGGTGACGATGTCGGCGAAGTCGGCCGGGGTGATCTCGTCGGGCGGGGGGACGTCGGTGACGCCATCGGTGTAGAGCAGCAAGGTCGAGCCGGGCACCAGGTCGACGTGCGCGGTGGTGGTGCGCGGCTCGGCGAACGCGCCGATGAGCATGCCCGGCGTGCCGATGAGCTCGGACCTGCCGTCGGGGTGCACGAGGATCGGCAGCGGATGGCCACCGATCGAGAGGTCGAGTGAGGCGCCGGCGCGGTCGAGCACCCCGTAGATCGCGGTGCAGAACGTGCCCTCGTCGGAGCGGAACACCGCTTCGTTCAAGCGCTCCAACACCAGGTCGACGCGGGTGTCGTGCCACGCGGACGTCCTGATGGTGTGGCGGGCGAGCGCTGTCAGCGCCGCGGCGCGTGGGCCCTTGCCGCACACATCGCCGATGGCGACGCCCCAGTGCCCGTCGTCGAGCGCGAACACGTCGTAGAAGTCGCCCCCGACCTCGGTGCCCTCGCCGGCGGGGGTGTAGCGCACGGCAAGGTCGATGCCCGCGATCTCGGGCAGGGTCGTGGGGAGGAGGCTGGCCTGGAGGACCTGGGCGATCTCGGTCTGGTGCTCGATGAGCAGGAGGTTCTCGAGGCTCGACGCCACGCGTCCGGCGACCGCCTGTGCGAGCGCGAGGTCGTTGCGGTCGAACGTGCGAGCGTCCTCGCCCGCGGTGAGGAAGGTGATCGCCCCGAAGACGCGGCCGCGCTTGGCGATGGGCGCGGTCATCGAGCTGTGCATCTGCATGCCTTCGAGGGCCCTCGTGTAGGCGGTCGTGCCGCCAGGCGCGAGGCGCATGTCGACCAGCGGGTAGAACTCGCTCTGTCCCGTGCGGATCACCCACGACGCCCCGAAGGGCACGTCGGGGTCGTAGCCCGACCGGCTCTGGAACTGCCGAGCCGACTCGAGCATGTCGGGGTCGTGGTGTGACGCCTCGATGTAGGGGATGCGCCCACCGTCGGTCGGGAGGACGTAGATGATGCACCAGTCGCCCAGCTTTGGGACCGCAGCCGACGTAACCCGTCGCATCAGCTCGCGGAGGTCGATCGTGGAGTTGAGCGCGTCGTTGATCTGGAGGAGGAACTCGAACCGCTCGCGGTTGCGGCGTTCGAGTGCCGCGACGCGAGCGAGTTGGTCGAACTTCTCCTGTTGCGCCTGGTCGACCTTGATGCGGTCGGTGATCTCGTGCGCGCAGCCGATCACGCCGGCGACCTTGCCCTCGGCGTCGTGGGTCGTGATGCCGCGCCCTTCGATCCACCGCTCGTCGCCGTCCGGCAGCAGGATCCGGTGCCGGACCCGGTAGGGCTCGTCGGCGTCGACGGCGGCCCGCACCGTCGCCATCAGCTCGTCGCGATCGTCAGGGTGGACGAGCGACACCCACTGCTCGGTCGTGTTGTCGAAGGTGCCCGGCTCGAGGCCGAACAGCAGCTCGAGGCGCTCGTCCCACTCGACGCGATCTGTGGGGATGTGCCAGCGGAACGTGCCGAGCTCGCCGGCTTCGAGCGCGAGCCTGAGATGCTCCTCTGGCCCCTCGGCGAAGGGACTCTGGTGTGGGTCGAGCACACAACCTCCCCGCTGCCGCGCTCCCCTCGGCGCTGCCGTGCGCCGCAGCCTACCCCGGCGACCTGCGCAAACAGCCTCGCGGCAGGGCGAACACAGACGTCAGCGGTCGGCGAACCCGTCGCCGTCGGCGTCGATCTCGTCCATGTCGGCGGGGAGCGCACCGCTCGCGGTCAGGCGTGGCTTCACGAAGCGGGCGAAGACGAACCACAGCACGAGCAGCACCACGACGACGATGACGGCGAGCTGGAAGAGCCCGACCCAGTCACCGACCTCCTCCCAGTTCTCGCCGAGCGCTGCACCGGCGCCGACGAGCGCGGTGTTCCACACCGAGCTGCCGGCGATCGTGAGGAGCGTGAACCGCACGATCGGCATGCGGCGGAACCCTGCGGGAACCGACACGATCGAGCGGATGATCGGCACGCACCGCCCGACCAGCACGGCGACGTCGGAGCGGCGGTCGAACCACTCTTCGGCCCGCACCAGGTCGGCGTCCTTGATGGTGAACCAGCGGCCGTACCGCACGATGAAGACGTGGATGCGGATCGGGCCGATCCAGGCCGCGATGCCGTAGAGGATCAGCGCGCCGACCGTGGACCCCACCGTGGCGGCGACGATCATGCCGACGACGTTGGCATCGCCCATGGCCGCGACGAACCCCGCCAGGGGGAGGACGACCTCGGAGGGGATCGGCGGGAAGAGGTTCTCGAGGGCGACGAGGAACGCGACACCCGCGTATCCGAGCGCGTTGATGACGTCTTCGATCCACCCGGTCATGTCGTCGAGCACGGAAGGACTGTCTAGTCGTCGGATGGGGTGCCGCTGTTCGCGGCCCGTGCCGGGTTGCGATCGACCAGGGCGTCGAGCCATCCGAGCGCTCGTACCGACAGCTCGTCGCCGAACGACTCACCGTCGGCGACGCTGAGGTCGAGGAACTGGTTCGTCGGCACCATCGAGTGGCCGAGCACCAACGTGACCGCTCGCACGTCCTCGACCAGCTCCTCGTAGGGGAGGTCGTCGACGCCCTCGGCGACGAGCGTCGAGTGGTAGAGGTGCAGCAACTCCTCCTCGACGTCCTCGTCGCAGGCGTCGATGGCGGTGGTGATGAAGTACGCGACGTCGTTCGCTGGGCGTCCATACCGGGGGAGCTGGAAGTCGAGGACGACGAGCGAGCCGTCGGCGCGCACCAGCACGTTGTCGAGCCGGAAGTCGCCGTGGAGCAACGTCCAGGGCGGCCGCGCCAGCCGGTGGAGGATGGCGGGCAGGTCCTCTTGGGTCGCATCGATCTGGCGCATCGTGTCGTCGCGCAGCACGGGACGCATCCGGTCGACGAACGCCTCACGGTTGTTGCGGTACGCCGCCTGCATGACCCGTGGCGCGGCGTCGAGCGGCATGATCCAGCGGTGCTCGTCGACGAGCGCCTGGTCCATCCAGTGGGCGGCGTGGAAGCGGGCGAGCACGACGAGCGCGTCGCGCACGTCCTCGGTGGTGCCGCCTTCACGCTGGCGGGGCGGGCGTGCGTCGGGGATGTCCTCGATGACGAGCACGTAGCGCCGGCGGCTCTTGGCCGACAGCCACAGGGCCGCCCGCGTGAGCAGGGCGAGGGCCGCCATCGGCAGGTGCTCGAACAGCCAGATCAGGACCGGCTCGAGCCACGGCGCGGGGTTCGGCGTCATGTCGCTGAACAGGTGGCGCGGCATCGGCAGGCCCATGTCCTCGGACAGCTCGCGGTAGACGAGGATCTCGCGCTCGTAGGCGCCGACCGCCTCGGCCGACGCGCGGTTCAGGGGGTTGGTGGCGGGCACCTTCACCACGACCGACCCCGGCCGGCCCTCGCCGGGCGCGTCCCAGGTCAGCCGGGCGCGCAGCACGTCGCCGGCGAAGCCGATGTCGGTGCCGATCGCACCGACCGACACCTCGGCGACGATCCCGCCGCCGCTCGCATCGGCGAGCGCGTGCGTGCACCACTCGGGGGTGATCTCGTCGATCGTCTGCGGGATCGGCGCCGTCGGGCGCCCGCGTCGCGACATCTCGCTCTCCTCCCGACCCGAACCCCCACGGCCGGTCGATGCGGGGAGCCTACGCGTCGGTCGGCGCCGAACTACGGGAAACACCTCGAGTGTTGACATACTGTCGAGCGGCAGTCGTCGTGGGGGCGGCGCACGGACGACCGGAGCTTGCTGTGGGGTGCACGAACTCGAGGCGGGAGCGACGATGAGCCTCCGACGCCTGCTCGGCTCCCACCTCGCTCCCTATCGCGGCCTGCTCCTCGCGGTCGTGATCCTTCAGACCGTGCAGACCGCGGCGACGCTGATGTTGCCGGCGCTCAGCGCCGAGATCATCGACCAGGGAGTGCTGCTCGGCGACAACGCCTTCATCCGCCGCACCGGCATCGAGATGCTCGCCATCACGCTCGTGCAGGTGGGCTTCGCGATCGCTGCCGTGTGGTTCGGGGCACGGGCCGCCATGTCGTTCGGCCGCGACGTGCGACGAGACCTGTTCGACCGCGTGCTCGCGTACTCCACCAAGGAGGTCGCGCACTTCGGCGCACCGTCGCTGATCACCCGCATCACCAACGACGTGCAGCAGGTGCAGCTCCTCGTGGTGATGGGTACGACGATGATGATCGCGGCGCCGCTCACCATGGTGATCGGCGTGATCATGGCGCTTCGGGTCGACGTCGGCCTCTCGGTCGTGCTGCTGGTGTGCGTCCCCGCGGCCGCCGTCCTGCTGGGGTCGATCGTCTACCGGATGGTGCCGGGCTTCCAGGTCATGCAGGAGCGCATCGACGTCGTGAACCGGGTGCTGCGCGAGCAGGTCACCGGCATCCGGGTCGTGCGGGCCTTCGTGCGCGAACCCCAAGAGGTGGCGCGGTTCGCCGAGGCCAACAAGAGCCTCACGGACACGTCGCTGCGACTCGGGCGGCTCCAGGCGGCGATGTTCCCCACCGTCACCGTCATCGTCAACGTCTCGAGCATCGGCGTGCTGTGGGTCGGCGCCGATCGCATCGCCGCCGGCGACCTCCAGCTCGGTTCGCTGATCGCCTACCTCACCTACCTGCTCCAGATCCTCATCTCAGTCGTCATGGCCACCTTCATGGTCTCGATGATCCCCCGCGCCGCGGTCGCCGCCGAGCGCATCCAGGACGTGCTCGACACCGCATCGTCGGTCGTCCCACCCGCCATCGGTGTCACCGAGACGCCGGCTCGGGGCACCCTCGAGATGCGCGGTGTCGGGTTCAGCTATCCAGGTGCCGCCGCGCCGGTGCTCCAGGACATCTCGTTCCGGGTCGACGCGGGAACGACCACCGCGGTCATCGGCTCGACCGGCGCCGGCAAGACGACGCTGGTCAACCTCGTGTCGCGTCTGTTCGACGTCACCGAGGGAGCGGTGCTCGTCAACGGGGTCGACGTGCGCGAGCTCGACCCGGCGGTGCTGGCCGCCACCGTCGGCTACGTGCCGCAGAAGCCGTACCTGTTCTCGGGCACGGTCGCCTCGAACCTGCGCTTCGCCCGACCTGACGCCACCGAGGAGGAGCTGTGGGAGGCACTGCGCATCGCGCAGGCGGCCGACTTCGTCACCGCGATGCCCCGTGGCCTCGACAGCCGGGTCGCCCAGGGCGGCGCCTCGGTGTCGGGCGGCCAGCGCCAGCGGCTCGCGATCGCCCGTGCTCTGGTCGCACGCCCCGAGGTCTTCGTCTTCGACGACTCCTTCTCGGCACTCGACCTCGCCACCGACGCTCGCCTCCGTGCCGCGCTCGCCCCGCACACGTCCGATGTCGCGGTGCTCGTCGTCGCCCAGCGCGTCTCCACGATCGTCGAGGCCGATCAGATCCTGGTGCTCGAAGACGGCCTCGTGGTCGGCAAGGGCACCCACGACGAGCTGCTCGCCTCGTGCCCCACCTACGTCGAGATCGTCGAGTCCCAGACCGGCCAGGACCGGGGGGCGGTGGCGTGAGCGACAGCACGAACGGCCGCACCCCACAGGACGCGTCCACCGACTCACCCGATGACTCGCTCGACGACGAGCGCGAGATCATGGCGTCGATGGGCACTGGCGTCGAGCGGCGCCGAACCGTCGGTGGCGGCCCAGGTGGTGGCATCGGGATGCCCACCGAGTCGGTCGCGGACTTCGGCGAGACGATGCGCCGGCTGTGGCAGATCCTGACCACCGAACGGCTCAAGCTGGTCGTGGTCCTGCTACTCACCATCGGCAGCGTCTCGATGGTGGTGATCGGGCCGAAGCTGCTCGGCAACGCCACCGACCTCATCGTCCAGGGCGTCATGAGCCCAGAGGGCATCGACTTCGCCGCGCTGCACCGAGAGCTGCTGTTCGTCGGCAGCATCTACCTGGCGGCGTGGGGTCTGGCCTACGGGCAGGCGTACATGCTGGCGGGCGTCGTGCAGCGCTCGATGTACGCGCTGCGCCAATCGGTCGAGCACAAGATCAACCGCCTCCCGCTCAGCTACATCGACCAGCACGCGCGCGGCGACCTCCTCAGCCGCGTCACCAACGACATCGACAACCTGGCGCAGAGCCTCCAGCAGACGGTCAGCCAGATCGTCACCTCGTTCCTCACCCTCGTCGGCGTCGCGGTGATGATGTTCGTGATCTCGCCGATCCTCGCCGTCTTCGCGCTGGTCACCGTGCCCCTGTCGGTGTGGGCGATGAAGGTGATCGGCGGCCGTGCCCGGCCTCGCTTCCTCGCCCAGTGGCGCCACACCGGCGACCTCAACGCGCAGGTCGAAGAGGCCTTCACCGGCCACATGATCGTGAAGAGCTTCGGCCGCCAGGACGAGGTCGCCGATCGCTTCCGTCGCACCAACGAGCAGATGTACGACGCGAGCTTCGCCGCGCAGTTCACCTCCAGCCTGATCCAGCCGGTCATGGTGTTCCTCGGCAACGTCCAGTACGTGATCATCGCCGTGGTCGGCGGCATCCGCATCTCGTCGGGGAGCCTGACGATCGGCGAGCTCCAGGCGTTCATCCAGTACGCCCGCCAGTTCTCCCAGCCCCTCACCCAGCTCGCGTCGATGGCCACCATGTTCCAGTCGGGGGCCGCGTCGCTGGAGCGGGTCATCGAGCTGCTCGACGCGCCGGAGCAGACCGTCGAGCAGGACGACGACCCGAACCCGCCGGCGGTGGTCGGCCGGGTCGAGTTCGACGACGTCACGTTCTCGTACCTGCCAGACGTCCCGCTGATCGAGGGGCTGTCGGTGGTGGCCGAGCCCGGCCAGACGATCGCCATCGTCGGCCCCACCGGCGCCGGCAAGACGACCCTGGTCAACCTGATCATGCGGTTCTACGACCTCGACGGTGGCCAGATCCGCCTCGACGGACGCGACATCGCCTCGTTCCCCCGCGCCGAGCTGCGGTCGCGCATCGGCATGGTGCTCCAGGACACGTGGCTGTTCGGCGGCACCATCCGCGACAACATCGCCTACGGGAACCCGTCGGCCACCGAGGAGCAGATCCTCGACGCGGCCCGCACCACCTACGTCGACCGGTTCGTCCACTCGCTGCCCGAGGGGTACGACACCCTCATCAACGAGGAGGCCGACAACATCAGCGCCGGCGAGAAGCAGCTGCTCACCATCGCCCGGGCGTTCCTCGCCGACCCCGCGATCCTCATCCTCGACGAGGCGACCAGCTCGGTCGACACCCGCACCGAGGTCCTCATCCAGCGGGCCATGAACGCGCTGCGTGCACAGCGCACGAGCTTCGTCATCGCGCACCGGCTGTCCACGATCCGTGGCGCCGACGTCATCTTGGTGATGGAGGACGGGCGCATCGTCGAGCAGGGCAACCACGCCGACCTGCTCGAGCTCGACGGCGCCTACGCCCGGCTCTACAACTCCCAGTTCACGGGAGCGCTCGAGGAGATCGAGTGAGCGCGTTGGAGGACGGGCTGCGTGCGGCGTTGACCGACGCCATGCGCGCTCGCGACAAGGTCGCCGTCGGTGCGCTGCGGTCGGTGCTCGGGGTCGTCGCCAACGCCGAGGCGGTCCCCTTGGAGGACGCTGGTGCCGCCGGTGCCGGCCCCGCGCCGGGGACCGCAGACGAGTCGCGCATCGCGGGCGCGTCGGCGGGCGTCGGCGCCACCGAGGCGGCGCGGCGGGAGCTGACCGACGACGACGTCGAGGCGCTCGTCCGAGCCGAGATCGCCGACCGTCGTGTGTCGGCGGCCGAGTACCGCGGGTACGGACAGGCCGAACACGCCGACCGTCTCGACGCCGAGGCCGACGTGCTCGACGCGCAGCTCGGCTGAGGCGCTTCTGCCGTTCTGAGCGGATTCGGTCAGATCCAGCCTGACCAGATCCGCAAGGAGCGGCCCACCGGTCGCCCATCCGTCCGGCCCTGGTGGAGCGCGAGAGACTGAGCCGATGGCCGACGTCCCCATCCTCACGACCGAGTCGGTCGTCGATGCTGTGACCTACCTCCGGAGCTGGTGGCCGGCCCGCCGAGCCCACACTCGAACGCCCGGCGTGCAGGCAGCGCTGTGGTTCGAGGATCGGCTCGTGCTGTCGTTGGCCGACGGTGTGTCCCGCCTCGACGTCGCCGATCCGCTGACTCCCGAGCACCTGTTCCGCGTGGCGTCGCACTCCAAGACGTTCACGGGCGCGGCGCTGCATCGGTTGCACGAACAGGGCCGGCTGCGTCTCGACGACACGCTCGGTCAGTGGATCGGGTGGCTGGCCGAGATCGAGAGCCCACTCGCCGATCGCACCATCGCCGAGGTCCTCAGCCACGGCGCCGGCATCACCCGCGACGGCCGCGCGGCCGACCACTGGCAGCTCCACCAGCCGTTCCTCGATGCTGACGGCCTGCGACGCGTGGTGGCCGACGGCGCCGAGATCGCGCCCGCCAACCTGCGGTTCAAGTACTCGAACATCGGATACTCGCTGCTCGGCCAGGTGATCGAGGCTGTCACCGGCGTCTCGTGGCGTGACCACGTTCGCGTCGAGCTCGTCGAACCGCTCGGGCTCCGCTCCACGTTCACGGACCTGGGCGCGCTCGACCCCGGTCGCTTCGCCGGCGCCCACTCGTCCCAGGCGTTGGGTGCCGATCGCGTGTTGATCGATCAGGTCGACGCCGAGGCGATGTCGTCGGCGACGGGCGTCGTGTCGACCGCTGCGGACCTGTGCCGCTGGGCGAGCGCTCACTTCGGCGGCGACGAGCGTCTGCTGTCCGACGACTCGAAGCGGCGCATGCGCCACCGGGCCTGGACCGTCGAGGGCAAGGGCGAAGGCGACTACGGCCTGGGCTGGGGCATCAATGACATCGGCGGCCGGACGGTCTTCGGCCACGGCGGCGGCTGGCCCGGCCACATCACCCGCACCATGTTCGACCCGTCGGCTCGGATCGCGGTCGCCGTCGCCACCAACTCCATCGACGGGCCTGCGCTCGACATGGCCGGTGGAGCGATCCGCATCGTCGACCTCGCGGCCCGCAACGCGGCGCGCTCCGCCGCCGAAGGGAACGGGCTCAGCGGCGATCGCCGAGGCGCGGCCGAGGCGGTCTGCGGGCGCTACGCCAGCCTCTGGGGGGTGCTGGACGTGGTGCTGCTCGGCGGCCGGCTCGTGGGGTTGTCGCCGACGGTTGCCGACCCCACCGCGCTGCACATCGAGTACTCGATGGTCGACGACACCACGCTGCGGATCGAATCCGGATCGGGCTACGGGTCGGTCGGCGAAGAGCTGCGCTTCGAGCGCTCCGACGACGGGCGGGTGCAGAGGGTCACGGGCGCGGGCCCGACGCTGGTGCCCCTCGCCGATCTCGACCTCCCCGACCGCGTCCGCCTCGGGTGGACCTCGTGAGCGACCTCCTCATCGACACCGACGATCCGCGCCGGCCCGAGGTGCGGGCGATCCTCGAACGTCACCTCGAGTTCTCGTTCGCGACGACGGCGCCCGAGCACGTGTTCGCGCTCGACCTCGACGGGCTCGTCGCGCCTGGTGTGCACTTCGTCTCGGCCCGGCGTGGCGAGGCGGTGCTCGGGATCGGTGCGCTCAAGAGCCTCGATCCGTCCTTCGGTGAGCTGAAGTCGATGCACACCGTCGCCGAGGCGCGGGGCCAAGGCGTCGCAGCGGCCATCGTGGTGCACCTGTTGGGCGTCGCCCGTGACCTCGGCATCGAGCGGGTCAGCCTCGAGACCGGGTCCCAGGACGCGTTCGCCCCGGCTCGGGCGCTCTACGCCTCACTCGGGTTCGAGCCCTGCGGCCCGTTCGGTTCCTACGAGGACATCTCGTCGAGCGCCTTCTTCACCCGGCTGGTGTGATGGCCGGCCCGCCGACGATCGTCGTCATGGGCGTGAGCGGGAGCGGGAAGTCGGCGGTCGTGCGGGCGCTGGCGCACCGGTGGGGAGCCTCGTTCGTGGACGCCGATGACCTGCATCCTCCCGAGAACGTCGAGCGGATGGCCGCGGGCCGCGCCCTCGACGATGCGGCGCGGGGTCCGTGGCTCGACGCGGTGGCGGACGCGATCGCTCGCCCGCGTTCGGGCGGCGGCCAGCTCGTCGTGGCGTGCAGCGCGTTGCGGCGTCGGTACCGGGACCGGCTGCGGGCGGCCGGACCCTTGCAGTTCGTCCTGCTCGACGCACCCGAGTCGGTGGTGCGCGAGCGGCTGGCCGTGCGCACCGGTCACTTCATGCCTGCGAGCCTGCTGGCCGATCAACTCGCGACCTTGGAGCGTCCAGGCCCGGACGAGCCCGACGCTGTCATCGTCGATGCCAGCGGCCCCCTGCCCACGGTGCTCGAACGCGTCGACGCTGCCGTGCGCTCCTGACCTTCACTCCAGGGTTCTTTGAGCGATCTCCTGCCCATGGCCACGCGATCGCTCAAGGAACCAGCCTCACCCCGCGTTGACCTCGATGGTGGGAGCGACGCGTTCGGTGTGGGTCCGCCAACGCTCCTGGTAGCTCACCTCGACGCCGTCGATCTGAACCGTGCCGGCTTCGAGCGGCGTGACCGCCAGGAGCAGGTACCGCCCGGGGCCGGGCTCCGCAGGGTCCAGCGCGACGCCATCCGCCTGTCGAAGCTCGGAGCAGTACCCGCCGACGTCGGAGAGCCGCATCGTGCCGATCCCCGTCGAGACGTCGCCGTCGGTGCAGACCAGGACCTCGGTGGTGGCGAGCGCGCTGCCCTCGCTGAACTGCACGCTCGTTCGGTCGATCTCCACCGGTCGTAGGGGGCTCGTGAGGCCGAACACGATCGTCTCGCCGACCTCGGCCGGCATCGAGACGGAGTGCGAGCCGACGAAGGCGGGTTCGTGCTGCCACCAGTTCCACGCGCCGAACGCGGCGAGCAGCGCAGCGAGCGCCAAGAGCCCTCCGGTGACGTACCGCCCGGCCGAGGAGCTGGTCGATGGAGCGTCCGCCGTCGTGATCATCGCCTCACCCTCGGTCCTGCCAGGTGCAGATGCACGCTTCGTTGCCGTCGACGTCGGCGAGGACCCAGAAGGCCCGGGCACGCGCGTCGCTGACGAGCCGGCCACCCGCGTCGAGCGCAGCCTCGAGGCGTGCATCCGCTTCGTCGTGGGGAACGCTGACGTCGAGGTGGAACCGGTTGCGGTCGGTGCGCGGCTCGTCCATCTGCTGGAACCAGACGGGTGGACCGGACCCACGTGGGTCGACCAGGTTGCCGTCGTCGTCCTCCCGGTAGTCGAGGACCGCCGCCCAGAACCCACGGATCGCGTCAGCGTCCATCGTGTCGATGGCGAGCTCGATCGCCTGCGGCAGGCTCGTGTCGGCCGCCGCGCCGACCTCCGCCGCCATGGCTGAGATCGCTCGGGCGAGGTCGACGTCGAGGTCGGTCACGCCCCCGGCTGAATGGGTGGTGAGTGAGACCCGGACGCGGCCGGGATATCCCAGCGAGAGATCAGGGTGGTGGTCCCGGACGTCGGCCTCCGCCGCGATGCGCGCGAGCAGCGCGCCGCCGACGGTGAACGACTCCGCGCCGAACACCGCCTCGATGGAGCCGAGCACGTACCGCCAGTCGTCGAGGCCCTCGGTCGTGGCGATCTCTTGCGCGGTGACTCGTGTGGGCGCCATCCATCCAGTGAAACACCGACGGCCGATGCTGTCTCGCGGCCTCAGCCGGTGCGGACCTGGTGGACGCCCTCGGTGAGACGGGACAACGTGACAGCTTGGTCGTCGGAGGCGATGAAGAGCCTCACGACCTGGTCGTCGCGGACCACGACCGCCTCCCACCCGTCGCCCCGACCGGGGCGCTCGGTCTGGGTCGCCACCACATCGGTGCCGGCCAGTTGGTGGGTCGTGATCGTGTGAGGACAGCCCTGGGTCACCTCGTAGGCACCGAACGCAGCGGCGTCGGCGGCGGTGGGGAAGGTCGTGATGTCGGCGTGGATCGAGTCGCCGTCGGCGAACGCCCACTCCTCGGTCCACCCGCCGGTCGCGCCGTGAGCGGTGGCCTGTTGGAGCAACGCGTCGCCGCGGGCCCGGTCGTCGAACAGCGACTCGACGGATCGCGGACCGCCCGCCACCAGCTCGGACCCATCGATCGAGTCGAGGATCGGCTCGACGGACGCGGCGATCGGCTGCGGTGAGCTGTCGGGGCAGCCGGCCCGGCTGAAGATGGCGGCGGGGGTGATGCCGCACACGCCGGCGAGGGTGGCGGCGAGCGCGATCGAGACGATCACGCCACCGACGCGCATGCGGTGGCGGTGGTCGTCGTCAGTGGTGTCGACGGTTGCGGTCACTCACCACGTCATCGGCGGGCGACCACCACGAGTTGAGGCCTGGGGAGGGGTCGAGCCCCTGTTCCCACCGCCCGCGGGGACGGCAGAGTCAGGGCATCTCGTCGACGAGGCGGTCCCGTAGCTCGCGCTTGACGAACTTGCCGTTGGCGTTGCGCGGCAGGGGCTCGTCGAGGAACCACACGTGGCGGGGGTGCTTGTGCTTGGCGAGCGTCTCGACGAGCGCGACTCGCAGCTCGTCGGCGTCCATCGACGCGCCCTCGGCGAGCACGACCGCGGCGGCGACCTCCTCGCCCAAGCGCTCGTCGGGCACTCCGAACACGGCCACCTCGGCCACGCCGTCGAGGTCGTAGATCGCGGCCTCGACCTCGGAGCAGTACACGTTCTCGCCGCCGCGCAGCACCATGTCCTTGGCCCGGTCGACGATGTAGACGAAGCCGTCCTCGTCCAGCTGGGCGATGTCGCCGGTGTCGAACCAGCCGTCGACGATCGACTCGGCCGTGGCCTCGGGCTTGTTGAGGTACCCCTTGATGACGATGGGGCCCTTCACGAGCAGGCGGCCGGGCTCGCCGAACGGCACCTCGTTGCCGTCCTCGTCGACGACCTTGGCGTCGACCGTCGGCACGATCGGCCCGGCCGACGACGGCTTGGCCAGGTAGGTCGGTCCGGCGTTGCCGGTGAGGATGCCGCACGTCTCGGTGAGGCCGTAGCCCGTCGACGGGGCGCCCTTGGAGAGCGACGAGTCGATCTTGCCGACCAGGTCGGGCGGCACCGGCGCGCCGCCACCGCCCATCGCCGCGAGGGAGGACGTGTCGCGGGTGGCCCAGTCGGGGTGCGTCAGCATCTCGCGGCTCATGGTGGGCACACCGCTGAAGTTGGTGACGCCCTCGCGCTCGATGAGCTCGAGCGCCCGGCCCGGGTCCCACTTGTAGGTGAGGACGATGGTGCCGCCGCCGATCGTGGCCGGGTGCAGCAGGCAGTTGTTCGCGGTGACGTGGAACAGCGGCGTCGGCGCCATGATCACCGGCACCGCGGCGGGAGCTGCCGGAGCATCGGCGGCCTCGGCGGTCGCCTCGCCAGATGCGGCAGTGACCGCGGCCGCGGTGGCCGCTCCCACCTGGCCCATGAAGATGATGTGCAGCAGGTTGTGGATGCAGCCACGGTGGGTGAGCTGCGCACCCTTGGGGAACCCGGTGGTGCCCGACGTGTAGAAGATCGTGGCGTCGTCATCGGGGTCGATGTCGGCCGCGGGCAGGCCGTCGGGCGCGTCGTCGGGGCGCACCACGTCGTCCCATCGGGCGGCGTCGTCGGGCAACTCGCCGTCGTAGCGGACGGTGAGCAGGTGCAGCGGTGCCGACGCGCGGAGCTCGTCGAGCACGGGCAGGACCCGCTCGACGCGCTCCCCGTCGGCGATGAGCACCGTCGGGCGCGAGTCGTCGAGTGCGTACTGCATCTCGGGGGTCGTCCACCACGCGTTCATCCCCACCGCGGCAGCACCGATCGACAGGGTCGCCCAGTAGGCGACGACCCACTCGGGATAGTTCCGCATCGCGATGGCCACCCGGTCGCCCGAGCCGACGCCGTGGACGTCGCGCAGGTGGTGTGCGAGCGCCCGCACCTGGGCGTCGACCTCGGCGTAGGTGTACCGCTCGTCCTCGAAGACGATGTAGGTCCGGTCGCTGTAGCCGAGCGCCATCTCCCACACGAAGCGCATGGACGGCGGAGCGCTGGCGAACACCCGCATGGGGATGCCACCCACCTCGGTGTCGGTCATCTCGAACATGGTCCCGGGCGCGGTCAGCTCGTCCCAGGCGGAGTGGAAGTGGTCGATCACGCCCGACAGTGTGACGCGTGCCGCGCTCGCGTGTGGCCCGAACCGCCGGAGCTCGTCAGCCGATCGCCGTCGGCGCGCCACCTGCAGCGGACGAGGCGTAGATCGCGTCGACGACGCGGTGCGCGCGGACCGCGTCCGCAAAGCTCGGCGATGCGGTGGTGCCTGCGACGACGGCGTGCAGGAAGGCGCGGTCCTGGTTGCGTCCGGCGGCGAGGCCCGCTGTGCGACGACCGCCAGCAGCGCGTCGCCTTCGACGACGACCTCTGCCTCCCCGGTCGTCTGCCAGCGCATGGGGCCGAGCGCGTCGTTCTCCACGACGATGTGGCGCCGCTCGCAGAACACCTCGACCCGCCGCAGGCTGGGCCGCTCCAGGACGTCGTGCCAGATGGTGGTGT
Organism: uncultured Iamiaceae bacterium; assembly: GCA_964494405.1. Lineage (GTDB taxonomy): Bacteria > Actinomycetota > Acidimicrobiia > Acidimicrobiales > SKKL01 > Actinomarinicola. The sequence goes on along the minus strand of CAZBTQ010000009.1, from coordinate 6,724 downwards.
GCACGCCGACCGCGCCCGACTCGAACTGCAGGACGGTGGCCACCGCGTCCTCGATCCCGTCGAGGCCGTGGAAGTTGGCCGAACGTGCGGACACCGAGGCGACCGGCCCGATGCAATGTTCGAGGATGTCGATGTCGTGGATCGAGTGCTCGAGCAGGGTGCCCGAGCCGGCCTTGGTCCGATCGCCGCGCCACGACGAGGCGTACATGCCCTGCACCGGGATGTACTGGTCGTCGCGGAACGTGACCGACATGACCCGCCCGGCCGCCGGGTCGGCGACCAGGTCAGCCAGGAGCCGGAACGCCGGCGAGTAGCGCAGGACCAGGCCCACCTGGTTGACGACCTCGGCCGCCTCGACGGCGTCGGTCATCGCCGTGGCGGCTGCCGCGTCGAACGCCAGAGGCTTCTCGCAGAACACCGCCAGGCCGCGCCGGCAGGCCTCGTCGACCAGGCGGGCGTGCTCGGAGGTCCAGGTGCACACGTAGACGGCGTCGGAGCGGTCGAACACCTCGGCCTCGGAGTCGCACGTCGGCACCTGCCACCGCTCGGCGAAGGCGTCGCGCCGTTGCATGTCGGGGTCGTAGACGCCGACCAGCTCGTGTTCGAGGCCGGCCCGCTCCAGGCCCGCCGCGTGCGACGCTGCGATCAGCCCCGCCCCGAAGAACCCGACTCGAAGGATGGCCATCGGTGCAGTCTCGCGGCTCGGTCGGATCGGGCGCAGGGCCCGAGGGCCTGTTGCGGGATCAGATCGTCGAGTCGGGCCGGGCGATCGTCGAGTCGGGTCTGCGGATCGTCGAGTCGGCGAGCTCGTCGATGCCGGTGTCGGGGCTGAGGTCGGTGCCGCTCCAGTACGCCGCCCGCCCGACCATGTGGGCCGAGACCGGCGCGCTGACGAGCTGGAGCACCACGGCGAGGACCAGCTTCGCGACGTCGGTGGTGCGGTCCATCTGCAGGGTGGCGGCCCCGGCGGCGAGCACCACGCCGAGGGTGATGGCCTTGGTGGCCGCGTGGATGCGGGAGAAGACGTCGTCGAAGCGGTGCAGGCCGACCGAGGCCAGCAGCACGAACGCCACGGCGACGAGCAGCAGGACCGACGAGACGATCTCGGTGGCGCTCACCGCGTGCCCCTCCGTTCGATGAAGCGGCCGACCGACGTCGTGCCGATGAACGCCACGAGGGCCACGATCAACAGCACGTCGAGGTAGGTACCGGACCCCGTGCCGGCGGCGGCGACGGCGACGCCGACCACGATCACGATGAGCAACGTGTCGAGCGCGATCACCCGGTCGGCGATCGAGTCGCCGCGGATGATGCGGATGACGCAGAGGAGCGCGGCGAGGGCCAGCGCCCCGAAGCAGATGGACGTCACGACCTCCACGTCAGCCTCCTCCTTCGTCCGTCGAACCGGCATCGTCGTTCGACGGAGCAGCGATCGATCCTGCGTCGACGGCAGCCGACAGCGCAGCGATCCGTCGGTCGAGCTCGGCGATCGTCGGGCTGGGCCCGAACGCCATGGCGATCATCCGCTCGAGGCGGTGGATCGCCAGACGGACCTGGTCGGGCGACGCGACGTCGAGCACGTGGACGTACATGGTCGAGGTGGACTCGTCGATGTCGATGATGAACGTGCCGGGCGTGAGCGACACGCCGTTCGCGAGCGTCGCCCGCAGCGTGCGCGACGTCGAGACGACCGGCACGCCGACGATCCCACGCCGCAACCGCTCGGGTCGGGGAGCGATCACCTTCGACGCGACCTCGAGGTTGGCTTCGACGAACCGCACGGAGAAGTAGACGGCCATCGCGACGACGCGGTGCGGGCGGATCGTCCACGAGGAGGCACGCCTGCTGCGCTCGGGGAACAGGGCCGTGACGCCAACTGCGACAGCGAGACCCCCGAGGACGGCGCCGACGGTGATCGACTCCATCAGCGTGAGCCACACGAGCAGCAACCAGGCGACGGTGATCAGACGGGAGGTCACTGTCCGAGCACCGCCCTGATGTAGGCGTCGCCAGGTGACAGGAGGTTCTCCGCCGCCTGCTCGGACAGCTCCCAGATCGGTCCCGCGAAGATGCCGATGGCGAGCGCCACCGCGACGAGCCCAGCGGTCGATGCCGTCATCAACCGCGGCGCCGTGCGCGGCAGCGCGCCGTGGGGGGTTTCGATCACCTCGGGCAGCATCGCCGGGCCCCAGAAGGCGTTGGCCCAGATCTTCGTCATCGAATAGAGGGTCAGCACGCTCACGGCCAGGCTGATGCCGGTGACGAGCCAGGCCCCCGAGTCGAGGCCAGCACTGACCAAGGTCAACTTTCCGAAGAAGCCCGAGAACGGGGGGATGCCGGCGAGGCTGAGCGCGGCGAGGCCGAAGAGCGCGGCGGTCACGGGGGCGCGCCGGATCAGCCCGCCCAGCCGGGTGAGCGCGGCGGTGCCGGTCACCGACTCGATGAGCCCGCTGACGAGGAACAGCGCCGTCTTCACCGGGATCTGGTGCACCACGAAGAAGATCGCCGCCGCCAGTCCCGAGACGGTGAACAGGCTGAGCCCGAAGAGCATGTAGCCGATCTGGCTCACGATGTGGAAGCTCAAGATGCGCTTCACGTCGTCCTGCGCGATGGCGCCGAGGACGCCGATGACCATGGTGAGCGCGGCGAGCACGAGGATGAGCATCGACGTGCCGCCGTCGTGGAAGAACAGCGTCTGGGTCCGCAGGATCGCGTAGACACCGATCTTGGTGAGCAGGCCGGCGAACACGGCGGTGACCGGGGCCGGGGCGGTGGGGTACGAGTCCGGCAACCAGAAGAACAGCGGGAAGATGGCCGCCTTGATCCCGAACGTGACCAGCAGCAGCGCGCCGAGGGTGGTCTGCACGGCGTCCGGCACCTCGGCGAAGCGCACGGCCACGTCGGCCATGTTGACCGAGCCGGTGGCGGCGTAGATGAGCCCGATCGTGGTGACGAGGAGCGTCGACGCGACCAGGTTGATGACCACGTAGGTGATGCCGGTGCGGACCTGCTCGCGCCGTCCTCCGAGGGTGATCAGCACGTAGCTCGACACGAGCATGATCTCGAACGCCACGAACAGGTTGAACAGGTCGCCGGTGAGGAACGCCGCGCACACACCGGTGGCGAGCACCAGGTAGAGGGGGTGGAAGTAGAACGCGCCCTTGTCGGCCCGAGGCTGGCCGATCGCGTAGACGAACACGGCCAGCAGCGTGATGAGGGCGACCAGCAGCAGCATCATCGCGAGCACGTCGGCCACGAGCGTGATGCCGATGGGAGCGGGCCAGCCGCCGATGTGCACGGCCACCGGGCCGCTGTCGGCGACCTCGATGAGCACGATCGCAGCGACGGCGACGTTGGCGGCCAGGACCACCACGCCGAGCGCCTGCTGGAGCTTCACGTGCTGCCAGAGGGCCATCGTGAGCCCCGCGCCGACGATCGGCATCACGACCATGAGCGGGACGAGGACGTTCACTCGGCGTCCTCCGCGTCGTCGACGTCGGGCTGGTCGGGCACGAACGCGGCGATGCGGCGGTCCTCGAGGTCGTCCTCGACCTCGTCGTCGCCGGTGTGGGTCCAGTTCCGGTAGGCGAGGGCGAGCAGGAACGCGACCACGCCGAAGGTGATGACGATGGCGGTGAGCGCCATGGCTTGTGGGAGCGGGTCGCTGACCGGTCCCGATGCCGAGCCGTCGAGGATGGGAGCGTTCCCGGCGCGTCCGCCCGCCGAGATGAGCAGCACGTTGACCGCGTGCCCGTACAGCGACAGGCCGAGGATGATCCGGGTGAGGGTCCGCTGGATCAGCAGGTACGTGCCGGCGGCGAAGAGGACACCGACGAGGACGGCGAGGGCGGCGATCACAGGGCCCGCACCTCCTCACGGCCGAGCGAGCGCAGCAGCGAGATCACGAGGCCGACGACCACCAGGTAGACGCCGAGGTCGAACAGCAGCACCGTCGAGACCTTCACGTCGCCCACCAGAGGGATCGAGAGGTAGCCCGACACGCTCTCGAGGAACTCGCCCCCACTGAACCATCCGATCATCCCGGCGAGGGTGGCGATGGCGAGGCCGCCACCGAGGAAGACCTCGGGCGCGATCGGCTCGTTGCGGCGCAGGCTCGGCGCCCCGCCCGACAGGTAGAGGAGCATGAACGCCGCGCCGGCCACGAGCCCGCCGATGAAGCCACCGCCGGGCTCATCGTGGCCGATGAGCAACAGCACCACCGAGTAGAGCAGCACCGTTCGGAAGAGCGCTCGCACGACGGTGTCGAGGATGGGCGAGCGCCGGAACGGACGTCCTGGCAGGCGGGTGCGGGTCTGGCTCCGCTCTCGTTGGGCGGAGCGGACGAGGCCGATCACGCCGAGCGCGGCGACGGTGAGGACCATGATCTCGCCGAGGGTGTCCATGGCGCGGAAGTCGACGAGGATCACGTTGACGACGTTCTCGCCGTCGCCCTGGGGGATCGCCATGTCGACGATCTGGTCGGACACCGAGGGCAGATCGGCGGGGCGTGCGTCGACGGAGATGAGCGTGAAGATCGCCGCGAAGAGCCCGACGAGCACCGACGCGATCGCCGCCGGGATGCGGGGGATGGCGGTTCGCGCACCCGTGAAGTGCCGGGGCAGGTGGCGCAGGACCAGGACGAACACGACCAGCAGCAGCGTCTCGATGAGCAGTTGGGTGATCGCGAGGTCGGGCGCGCCCTGGATGACGAACAGCACCGCCACGCCGTAGCCGACCGCGCCGACGCAGATGACCGCTGCGAGCCGGTGCGAGGTGGCGATGGAGCCCGCCGCGGCGATGACCATGATGATCACGATGGGGAGCTGGAGCGGGCGGTCGTACAGCAGCAGGTCGCCCGGCACCTGGAGCGTCGTCAGCAGCAGCAGGCCAGGCAGCAGCAGGACCGTCGAGATGATGACGGTGAGGTAGAACGGCAGCGAACCGGTCTGGAGGCGGCCGGTGACCTCGTCGGCGATCCGCACCGTCCGGTAGAGGATCAGGTCGAACAGGCGGTTGGCCGCGGGTGGACTGGGGATCGCGTGCGCGACGCGGGCCACCGTGCTCCGCATGGCGAACATGGCGACGCCGGCGCCGATGGCGAGCGCGGACAGGCCGAGGGCCGGGTTGAATCCGTGCCAGAGCGAGATGGCCGAGGTGTGGACCTCGGCGTCGAGGGCGTGGGCTGCGCTGATCAGCAGGTCGGACACCGTGGCGGGGACCACACCGAAGACGACGGTGGCGACGGCGAGCACGGCGGCGGGGCCGAGGAGGCCCGGGCCCGGACCGTGGCTCGGTGGTGGAACGGGATCGAGGAGCTCCTCGACCCGCTTGCCGGCGAAGCCTCCCCACAGCAGGCGCGCGCTGTAGGCGACGGTGATCGCCGAGCCGACGACCACGACGGCGGTGACGATGCCGATGGAGCCGATGTCAGCGTGCAGCAGCGCCTCGAGGCTCATCTCCTTGGCGATGAAGCCGAGCATGGGTGGGAGCCCGGCCATCGACGCGGCGGCGACGGTGGCAACGATGAAGGTCGACCGCAGGTGCCGGTGCAACCCGTCGAGGCGTCGGAGGTCGCGCGTGCCCGCCTCGTGGTCGACGATGCCGACGACCATGAACGCCGCGGCCTTGTACGCGGCGTGGGCCACCAGGACCACGACCCCGGCCATCGTGGCCTCGGGGTCGCCGAGTCCGAACAGCACCACCATCAGGCCGAGCTGGCTGGTGGTGCCGTGGGCGAGCAGCAGCTTCAGGTCGGTCTGGTCGAGGGCCCGCCACGCGCCGAGCACGAGCGTGATCAGTCCGGCGGTGACGACCATCGGGCGCCAGAGACCGAGGTCGGCGACCGCAGGCGCGAAGCGGGCGATCAGGTAGACGCCTGCCTTCACCATCGTCGCCGAGTGCAGGTAGGCGCTCACCGGCGTGGGTGCCGCCATCGCACCGGGCAGCCAGAAGTGGAAGGGGAACTGGGCAGACTTGGCCAGCGCGCCGACCAGCACCAGGACCACCGCGACCTCGACGTGGGTGCCCGACAGGTCGGCGGAGAGGATCGTCGACATGGTCCACGAGCCGGTCTCCTGGGCCAGCAGCACGAACCCGGCGAGCATGGCGAGGCCGGCCGCACCGGTCGTCAGCAGTGCGCGGAGCGCGGCGTTGCGAGCGCGCTCTGACTCGTCGTCGATGCCGATGAGCAGGTAGCTCGTGACCGACGTCGCCTCCCAGAACAAGAAGAGCCCGAGGATGTTGTCGGAGGTGACGAGGCCCACCATCGCCCCGGCGAACGCCACGAGCAGGCCGGCGAGGCGTCCCGACGACGATTGGTCGTGCAGGTACGAGCCCGCGTAGACGAACACGAGCACGCCGATGCCGGCGACGAGCAGCACCATGAGCAGGGCGAACGCGTCGACGCGCAGGGACAGCTCGAAGCCGAGCTGGGGAGCCCACCGCAGCGACTCCTCGTAGATCGTCCCGTCGACGGTGCTCGGCAGGCGGGTGAGCGCCCAGATCGTGGTTGCCAGCGGCACGACCGCAAGCGCCTGCATCCCGCGCCGGATGCCCCACCGCCCCACGATGACGGGCGCGACGAGCGCGGCCAGCAGGTGGAAGGCGATGAGACCGAGCAGTGGTCCTGGTGCTGCCGACGTCATGAGGCGTCGACGTCGAGGGAGTCCGCGTGGCGCGGACTGCGATCGGCGTGGCGCATCCGGGGAGCCTACCGGCCGAGCGC
>CAZBTQ010000008.1:18868-37596 GCA_964494405.1 uncultured Iamiaceae bacterium | reverse complement strand
GATGCGTCAGCCTGGCCGCGGACACGGCCTCGTGCCGGAACCGCTCGACCACCGAAGGGTCCGCCGCGAGGTGGGGATGGAGGATCTTAACGGCGACCTGGCGTCCGAGCACCACGTCCTCGGCGCGTCGCACCTGTGCCATGCCGCCCGTCGCGATGACGGGGCCGAGCCGGTAGCGGTCACCGAGGAGGCGGCCGTCCAGCGCGGCGGCGTGGGGGGCGGGGTCAGGCACGCCGTCCTACGGTACCGGCCCGCCGCGGCCCGTCGAGGGCACGCCCCCCGTCAGATGGGTGTCAGGGGGTCAGGAAGCACGCGCCGACGACCCGCGGTCCGCCGTGTGTGCCGATCACGGCACCGATGTGGCCGACGCGGATGGCGTGGCGGGGGTAGCGGGGCGCGAGCAGGTCGAGGAGCGCGTCGACGTCGGGTGCGTCGCCGTGCATGACGGCCAGCTCGTCGACCCGGTCGTGGGCGAGCACCTGGTCGGCGAGCCACTGCAGCGCCTTCTTGCGGGTGCGGGGCTTGGCGGCTTCCTGCACGACGCCGCTGGAGAGGTCGAGCGCCGGCTTGATCGACAACATGCTGCCGAGCAGTGCCTGGGCCCCGCCGATGCGGCCGCCCTTCTTCAGGTTGTCGAGCGTGTCGAGGACGCCGTACACCCGGGTGCGGGGCTGGAGGGACTCGACGAGCGCCACGACCTCATCGGCGGTGGCCCCGTCGCGTGCCGCGCGGGCGGCCGCGAGGACCTGGGTGCCGAGCCCGGCGGTGATCGAGTGCGAGTCGACCGTGCGAACGTCGATGCCCTCGATGCTGTTGGCCGCGGTGCGCGCCGACTGGTGGGTGGCCGACAGCTCGCCCGACAGGTCGATGCACACGATGCCGTCGGCGCCCTCCTCGGCGAGCCGGCGGAACCGCTCGTCGAAGGCGCCCGGCGCGGGTGCGGCGGTCTCGGGCAGCTCATCGGACGCGGCCATGCGCCGGTAGAACTCGTGCACGTCGAGCTCGACGCGGTCGACGAACTCTTGGGCGCCGAAGCGGATGGACAGCGGAACGACCTCGATGCCGAGCTCGTCTGCTTCCGATGTGGTCAGGTCGCAGGCGCTATCGGTGACGATGCGGACGGGCACGGGTCCTCCCCCTCGACGGTGACCGACGGACCCTACTCCTCCCCGCTGATCCCCTCCCGGCTCGCCTGGCGAGCACGCCGAGCGGTGCGGAACCACCACAGGGCCAGCACCGCGATCGCAGCGATCGAGAGCGCGATCCCGAGTCCCGACACGGCGGTGGACCGGATCGTGTACGTCGAGTCGACGAGTTGGATGCGCCCGTTCGGCGACTCGAGGCTCATCTCGAGGGGGAACGCACCTGACGACCGGACCTCGACTGGGATCTCGACCGGGTTGAGGGTGTCGGTGAGCGTGAACTCGACTCGGTCGCCATCGGGGAACTCGAGTCGGTCGCTGTCGAACTGGATCGCCACCGTGGCGACCTTGCCCGTGGTGTTGACCAGGGTGATGGGGATGACGCCGGCGCGGGAGGGGAGCGTGACGACGGCACGCTCGGGCATCGCGATGTTGTCGAGGTCGGTCGCGACGCGCTCGGAGATCGTCGTCAGGTAGAGATCGCGCTCGCGGGGTGTGAGGTCGCTGGAGGCCGACACGGCGATCTGGAGGGGGTCGGTGTCACGGGTCGGCGCCTCGCGGAACACGTCCGCTGACGTGGTCGCAGCGGCCTCGGCGCGGCGACGAGCCGTGCGGTAGCTCGACAGGTCGGCCACGTCGCGGGCCGGCAAGGTGAGCACCAGCCGGTCTTCCGGGCCCGAGACCTCGCCGTCTGGACCGTCGACCGACGCGGGTTCGGCGCCGTCGATGACCTCGCCGACCGACCCCGGCGCCAGCAGCGGTGACGAGCCGATCCCCTGGAGCGCGGTGCGCACGAACGTGCGATCCGGGATCCCTGCCGGGAGACGGAGCGCGACGCCTCGCGCGAGCGAGGGCTGGTCGAACCAGATGGCAGCGAGGTCGGCCAGCAGGTGCTGCGCGTCGAGCACCGGCGACGTGGTGCTGCCCGCGTGTGCCTGGAGCCCGGGATCGGTGGTGAGCGCTGGCACCCGCAACAGGCCGCCGTCGTTCAGGTCGAAGGGGCGGACCTGCGGCGACTGCACGGCGCCGGAGAGGTCCTCGTAGGGGACCACGACCTGGTCGACGTCGTGGTCGGCGAGCGCGCCGAGCCCGACTCCGCCGAGCGGTTCGTCGACGACCCACGTGTCGGCGTCCACCCTGGTGCCGAGCCGCGTCCGGGTCGTGGCGGTGCCCCGATCCAGCTCGTCGGTGATCACGTCGTCGAGGTCGGCTTCGGCGAGCGCGTCGAGGTCGAGCCGGACGTAGGGGCTCAGCGCCGTCGAGCCCGTCGCCGCGAGCGCAGCCACGTCGGCGAGGAGCACCGCGTCGAGGGGTTCGGGGCTCGCAGCGAGCGCGTCGAGCAGCTCGGGGGTGAACCGAAACGTCACGGGCACGTCGAACCGTTCGTCGAACGTCTCGGTGGCGGCGGTGAGCTGGCTGCGTGCGGTCGCGTCGATCTGGAGGGTGCCGTCGGGCAGTCGCGACGGGACCGCAGGGAACGTCTGCACCACTGCGACGCCGAAGGGGGTCTCCACGTCGTCGGGCAGGCGTGCCACATGGGTGACGAAGCCGCCGATCGTGGTGTTCGCCGTGTCGCGGACCGTGACACGAACCGGGTGCAACCCGTCGCGACGGATGAGCAGACGAGAGGTGTCCCCAGACCCGGACCGGAGCCCGAGGGAGACCTGGATGCGCCCGTCACCGTCGAGGTCGAGGTCGGCGATCGGCTGGTCGGCCAAGGTGCGCAGGGTTCGACCGACCGACTCGCCGGAGAGGCTGTCGGCGAGCTGGAAGCGTCCCGCGAGGCGATCGTGGAAGGTGACGGTGAGCACCGCGTCGCGGGGGGCCTGCGAAACGTCGACCAGCAGCACGACGTTGCCGTCTGGCTCGATCCACGTCGTCTGCTCCAGCAGGTCGACCGCACCCGGATCGCGCGGGTCGAGGTCCGCCTGGGCGGCGGCCGGTGTCGCCGCGATCGGTGAGGGGAGCGACACGAGCGAGCAGGCCATCGCGACGAGTGCGGCGAACCGATGGGCGAGGTGGCGACGTGACGTCACGAGGCCCGATCGACGTCGAGGCGCAGGACCGCGAGACCGTCGGGCAGGTCGCTGAACCCGAGCGCCCGGTACAGCGCGTACGCCGCGGTGTTGATCTCCTGCGTGTTCACCATGGCGAGGTGGCACCGTCGGCGTCGCAGCCAGTGGAGCGCGTCGATCACCAGCGCCGAGCCGATGCCGTTGCCCTGTACGTCGGGGTGGACCGCCAGGCGCTGGAGGTAGCCGCGATCGCCGGCGCGGCCGGTGACCGCGTAGGCGTTGGGGCGTGAACCAGCGTCGACCTGGAGCCGGCTGGAGGGCGTGGCGCTGATCGCGTCGAGCAGTCCGACCTCGTCCAGCCGCCAGAACGGATCGAACGCCGCGGCGTCGACCTCGAGGATGCGCGGCCGATCACGGCGCCGGCCGCGTCGCAGGCGGTGGGGGACCGGCGGTTCGGGGATGTGGTCGAGGGAGTGGCCGAGCAGGTGCAGTCGCTCCTGCACCTGGAAGCCGTTGGCCAGGTAGCCGGCCTGTGCGGGTGGGCTGAGCGCGTTCGTGACGATGTGGCGGTAGCCCCGGCGGGTGAGGGCCTCGACCCCGGCGGCGATGCTCTCGGGTCGAGGTGGACGGGTGGACACGACGGCCGCGAGCTCGCCGATCTCGGGGTCGGAGCGCCACGGCCCGACCCGCAGCCGGTCGGGACCGCACTGCAGATGTTCGTACTGGCGCATGGGCGTCCTCGGTCAGCCTCCCGCGCCCGCGGCGTCGGGACCTCGCGAGGATAGGTGGCACAGAGGGACAGCGGCCTGCGGCCGCTGCGTCGATGGGCCTGCGGCCGCTGCGTAGGTAGGTTGACGGGCGGTGACCGTCCTCCTCGCCTCCCATCCTTCGTGGGCCGACCACGACACCGGCTACGGGCACCCCGAGCGGCCGGCGCGGATCCAAGCCGTCATGGCGGGCGTCGAGCGGGCCGGCCTCGGCGACGACCTCGTGCGGTTCGAGCCGCGCCAGGCGACACTCGACGAGGTGCTGCGCGTGCACCCCGAGGTCTTCGTGGATGCGCTGCGCCGGTTCTGCGAGGGGGGCGGTGGCGACATCGACGCCGACACGGTCGTGGTGCCGGCGTCGTGGGGCGCGGCCCTCTACGCCGCGGGGGCAGGACTCGACGCGGTGGAGCGCCTCGATCGAGGCGACGCCGACGCTGCCTTCTGCGCGGTGCGACCACCTGGCCACCACGCCACCCCCGATCGGGCGATGGGCTTCTGCCTGCTGTCGAACGTCGCCATCACCGCCGCCACACTGGCCGAGCGGGGCGAGCGGGTGCTGATCGTCGACTACGACGCGCACCACGGCAACGGCACCCAGGCGGCGTTCGAGGACGATCCGCGGGTCCTGTACGTCTCGTTCCACGAGTACCCGCAGTACCCGGGGACGGGGACCCTCATGGAGGTCGGCACTGGCGTGGGCCGCGGCGCGACGGTGAACTTCCCGCTGCCGTCCGGCGCCACGGGCGACATCGTGCGCGCGGGCATCGACGTGGTGCTGCGACCGAAGGTCCGTGAGCTCGACCCCACCTGGCTGCTGATCTCGGCGGGGTTCGACGCCCACCGCGCCGACCCGTTGACGTCGATGGGGCTGTCGTCTGGCGACTTCGCCGACATCACCGCCCAGATCCTCGAGATGGTGCCCGCGGGCCGCCGCATCGCGTTCCTCGAAGGCGGCTACGACCTGGACGCGCTGGCCGCGTCGACCGCGGCGTGCGTCGCGGCGCTCGGCGGGCGCGAGCTCCACCCCGAAGCGCCGACGAGCGGCGGGCCTGGTCGCAACGTGGTCGACGAGGTGGCGATGCTCCACCTGGCGTAGGCGCGTGGGTTCGGCTCTCCGGGAGGGTTGGCAGGGGCCGGTAGCGTGGTCGGCCGTGGTTCCCGACCGGTTGCAGCCGATCCTCGACGAAGTCCGGCCGCTCGCTGGGCTGTTCGCCGACGCCGGACATCGGGTCTACCTCGTCGGTGGCATCGTGCGCGACCTGCTCCTGGGTCGTGAGCTGCGCGAGCCCGACTTCGACCTCACCACCGACGCCCTGCCCGACGAGACCGAGCGGCTGCTCACGGGCTGGGCCGACGCCGTCTGGGACCAGGGTGCTCGCTTCGGCACCATCGGCGCGAAGGTCGGCGACCGCACCTACGAGATCACCACCCACCGCGCCGAGTCCTACACGGCCGACTCCCGCAAGCCCGAGGTCGCCTTCTCGTCCAGCGTCGAGGCCGACCTGTCGCGCCGCGACTTCACGGTCAACGCGATGGCGTTGGCACTGCCCGAGCCCGAGCTGATCGATCCGTTCGGCGGCGCGGCCGACCTGGCGTCCGGCACGTTGCGCACACCGACCGGACCCCAGGCGTCCTTCGACGACGACCCCCTGCGCATGATGCGTGCCGCCCGGTTCATCGCCGGCTACGGCCTCGTTCCCGAGGACGGCCTGCGCGACGCGGTGGTCGCCATGGCGGATCGGCTCGACATCGTGTCGGCCGAGCGGATCCGTGACGAGCTGGACAAGCTGCTGGTCGTCGACGATCCGTCGGATGGGCTGTGGTTCCTGGTCGACACCGGCCTGGCCGACCACTTCCTGCCCGAGCTCAACGCGATGCGCCTCGAACAGGACCCGATCCACCGCCACAAGGACGTGCTCGCCCACACGATCGCCGTCGTCGCCAAGACGCGGCGCGAGCGCATCGTGCGGCTGGCGGCGCTGCTGCACGACATCGGCAAGCCGCGCACCCGCTCGATCGGCGCCGATGGCGTGTCGTTCCACCACCACGAGGTGGTCGGCGCCCGCATGGCGCGCAAGCGCATGACCGAGCTGCGCTACTCCAACGACGACATCGAGGCCGTGTCGCGCCTGGTCGAGCTCCACCTGCGGTTCCACACCTACAAGATGGGGTGGACCGACAGCGCCGTGCGTCGCTTCGTGCGCGATGCCGGGCCGCTGCTATCCGACCTCATCGAGCTGACCCGCTGCGACTGCACCACCCGCAACCAGCGCAAGGCGCGCACGCTCGCGGCGCGCATGGACGAGCTCGAGGTCCGCATCGAGGAGCTGCGCGAGCAGGAGGAGCTGGCCTCGATCCGCCCCGACCTCGACGGGCGCGCGGTCATGGACCTGCTCGACCTCCAGCCCGGCCCCGACGTGGGCAAGGCGATGAACTACCTCCTCGAGCTGCGCCTGGAGGAGGGTCCCCTCGACCCCGACGACGCGGCCTCCCGCCTCAAGGACTGGTGGGCGTCCAGGGCCTGAGTGGCGAGTCGGGCATCCCGGCCACGATGCGAGACACGTCTCAGGACGATCGCGCGCGGTGAGCGCGCGGAAGGGTTCGGAGATGCCAGTGGGTCTCCGGCTGTCAGGCGGTGGGGTCGAGCATCACCTTGAGGACGCCGTCCTCGCGGGCCTCGAACACGCGGTAGGCCTCGGTGACCTCGGAGAGGCCCATGCGGTGGGTGACGACCTCTTCGGGCTTGATGCGGCCCGACGCGACGACGGGGATCAGCGCGTCCCACAGCGACTGCACCGGCACCAGCCCGATGCGGAAGGTGAGGTCGCGGAGGAACGCGAGGGCCATCGGGAACGGGAAGTCCATCGTGAGGTTGGCGCCGATCGCCGAGACCGTGCCGCCGGCGCGGGTGGAGTAGAGGGCGTCGGTGATCGTCTGGTTGATGCCGACCGCCTCGATGGTGGCGTCGGCCCCGCGCCCGCCGGTGAGCTCGTGGATCTGCATCGGGGTCGCGCCCGCCGACGCGTCGACCGGCTCGGCGCCGAGCGCTGCGGCCGCCGCGAGCCGCTCGGGCACGGTGTCGACGGCGAGGACCCTCGCCGCCCCGAACAGCTGCGCCGACTGGAGTGCGAACCAGCCGACGGGGCCAAGACCGATCACCGCGACGGTGGCCCCTGGCGTGATGTCGGCGTTGAGCGCCCCGAAGTAGCCAGTGGGCAGGATGTCGGTGAGCAGCACCGCCTGCTCGGCGGTGATGTCCTCGGGGATCAGGTGCAGCGAGGTGTCGGCGGCCGGGACCGCGGCGAGCTCGGCCTGGCCCCCCGGCAGCTCAAGGCCGGTGCCGAACACCCGCGGCGACACCACGCAGCGCACCGGGTTGCCGCGCAGGCAGTCGGTGCACCGCCCACAGCCGATCACGCCCGACACGAGCACCTCGTCGCCCACCGAGAAGCGCCGCACGTCGGGCCCCGCCTCGACGATGGTCCCGACGAACTCATGGCCCAGCCGCACGCCGGGCGCGCCCTGGATGCCGTGGTACAGGTGCAGGTCCGAGCCGCAGATGGCCGTGTGGCTGATCTGGACGATGACGCTCTCGCTGTCGGGCAGCGTCGGGTCGTCGACCGTCTCGACGGTGACGTCGCCCGGCCCGTTGAAGATGGTGGCCCGCATCAGATCCCCTGCTTCCTCGCCCGCACGACCAGCGTCGACGGGACCCATCTCATCGTCTCGCTCCACAGCGGGCTGCGGGCGCCTTCTCGTTCGGGCTCGGGTTCGAGCAGCGTGTCGACTCTGAAGTTCGTGCGGCTGAGGCCTACGAACAGGTCGGCGAGGGTGTGGCTGTGGTCGGTGCCCTCGCGGTCGCTCGACCGCCACGTGCGCGGTGTCGCGTCCCAGTAGGACCGCCGGACCCGCAGCGGCTCGTCCGAGCGCGGGTCGATCATCGAATAGGCGGGGTGGGGGAGCGAGAAGACCAGCGGCAGCTCGGGTCGCAGCACCCGGTGCACCTGGCGGAAGACCCGGGAGAGGTCGTCGACCCCGGCCAGCGAGTAGATGCTGAGCGCGGCGTCGATGCTGTCGGCCCGCACCCCGGCCAGATCGGCGAGGTCGCCCTGGTGGAGCTCGACCTTGAGGGCCTGGCGCTCGAAGAGGCGTTGCGCCGTCGTGACGCTCTGGCTGGCCGGCTCGACGACGATGACCCGCGCTCCCGCACGCTGCAGGGCGACCGTCGTCTGCCCGTCGCCGCAGCCGAGTTGCAGGATGCGCTTGCCGTTGACGTCGCCGAGCAGGCGCAGCGTCGACTCGTCTGGCACGTCGGGTCCGTAGACGACTCGATCGAGCGGGAGGTCGGCCCCCACCGGGAACGTGACGGTGCGCCGGTCGACGGGCTGGCCGGTCGGATCGCTCATCGCGCCAGTCTGGCGCGGGGCCCGCGGCCCCGCCGGGACCGTGTTGGCGACGGCGCCAAAGCCCACATCGGTAGCCTCGGCCGGGTGAGCTTCTCGCCCCGCGCCATCCCCGGCGCCGAGCACGGCCAGGGGACGATCGACTACCGCCTGGCACGCCAGTCGGTGATCGACGAGTACCGGCGCGGGCGGCTCGCCCAACACGAGGTCTGCGACGCCCACCCCGAGCTCCGACGTGCCGCTGCGGAGGTCGCCGAGCCCACCCGTCAGGTGTGTCCGATCTGTGCCGACGCGTGCGTGGTCCTGGTCTCCTACGTGTTCGGGCCGCGGCTGCCGTCGTTCGGCCGGTGCATCACCTCGCGCAAGGAGCTCGCCGACTTCGCCCGCAAGGCCCGTCGGGGCGGGGAGTACGCGTGCTACGTCGTCGAGGTGTGTCCCGAGTGCTCGTGGAACCACCTGGCCCGCACCTTCCACATCGGCGGCTGAGCGGGAAGCAACGTGGCCTCGGTCACCGCGACGCCTCCAGAGGGCCGCGCGTCGGTACCGTCGTGCGGTCCCCCTCCCACGAGGTTCCATGGCCCGCTCCGGCTCCACGAGCAAGAACGCGACGAGCAACACCCCGACCGGCCCCAAGGGTCGCACGGGCCGCGCGCCCGGCCGGCGGAGCATCTTCTGGCGGATGCGCAGGATGGTCTACCTCCTGGGCCTGCTGTTCGTCGCGGGTGTCGCGGGTGCCGGTTGGGTGGCGAGCCAGATCCCGCTGCCGCCCGAGGAGCCCCTGGTCCAGACCTCCTACGTCTGCTCGGCCGAGGTCACCGAGGCGTGCGGGCCCGACAACGCCATCGCGTCGCTGTCGGGGGTCGAGAACCGCATCAGCGTCGAGCTCGACGAGGTGCCCGACGTCGTGATCGACGCGGTGCTCTCACAGGAGGACCGCAACTTCTACGCGCACAGCGGCGTCGACCCGATCTCGATCGGTCGAGCCCTCTGGACCGACATCCGCCACCAGAAGCTGGCTCAGGGCGGTTCGACGATCACCCAGCAGTACGTGAAGAACGTGTACCTCACCGACGACCAGACGCTGCTCCGCAAGGTGCGGGAGGCGGCGCTGGCGGTGAAGCTCGAGCGTGAGCTCGGCAAGGACGAGATCCTCGAGCGGTACCTCAACACCATCTACTTCGGCCGAGGCGCATATGGCGTCGAAGCGGCCTCACGTGCGTACTTCGGGCACCCGCTCGCCCAGATCACCACGGGTGAGGCGGCGTTCCTCGCCGGGCTCATCCGGGCCCCCGAGTCGGCCGAGCCCACCCGCGATCCGGTCGAGGCCGACCGGCGCCGCAACAACGCCATGGTCCGCATGGTCGCCGACGGGCACATGACCCAGGCCGAGATGGACGAGATCAACCAGACCCCGGTGGTCGACGGGGTCCTGCCGCGCACCGCCCGCGAGGGCATGGGCCCGGTCGTCGGCGCCGAGTACGGCACCGAGTACTTCGTCGACGAGGTCCGCCAGTGGCTGATCGACGAGTTCGGCGCTGCTGCTGTCTACGGCGGTGGCCTGCGGGTGTACACGACCCTCGACCTCGACCTCCAGCGAGCCGCCTTCGAGTCGGTCACCCAGACGTTGAACGAGCCCGATGACCCCGCCGCCGCGCTCGTGTCCCTCGACGCGAACAACAACATCGTGGCGATGGTCGGCGGCACCAACTTCTCCGAGTCGCAGGTGAACCTGGCGCTCGGAACCGAGGGCGGGGGCTCTGGCCGCGGTCCCGGATCGGCCTACAAGCCCTTCGCTGTGTCCCGCGCGCTGATGGACGACATGAGCCTGGCCGACACGCTGCCCGCCCCCTCTGTCGCCACGTTCCCCGGCGTGAACGACGGTGAGGACTGGCGGGTCACCGGTGGCGGCTCGCCGTCGGGCGAGTGGTCGATCGCCGACGCGCTGCGCGTGTCGTCCAACACGGCGTTCGCCGACCTCATGCTGACGCTCGGTCCCGATCGCGTGAACGAGCTGGCCAACCGCCTTGGTGTGACCGCAGAGATCCCCGACGTCCCCTCCGTGGTGCTCGGTGCCGGCGAGGTGTCGGTCCTCGACATGGCGTCCGCCTACTCGAGCTTCCGCGACCACGGCGAGCACGCGACCCCGGTGATGGTCGTGCGGGTCACCGACGAGGACGGCAGCGTCCTGTACGAGGCACCCCGCCACCGAGAGCTCGTGCTCGACCCGGAGGTCGCCGACCAGGTCACCTACGCGATGGAGAGCGTCGTCACCGACGGCACCGGCACCCGCGCCGCCGTCGCGGGCCAGCACGTCGCCGGCAAGACCGGTACCACCACCGACAACCGCGACGCCTGGTTCGTCGGCTTCAGCTGCGAGTACAGCACCGCGGTGTGGATGGGGTACCCGACCGCCGACGAGAACGGGAACCCGAGGTACATGGACAGCGTCCACGGCATCTCGGTGAGCGGCGGCTCGTTCCCCGCGCAGATCTGGAGCTCGTACATGACCGTGGCCCTCGACGGCCGCGCACCGTGCACGTTCAACGAGGTCGAGATCGCGCCGACGACGAGCACAACCCTCGAGCTGCACTGCCCGGTCGACACCACCGACACGACCGACCCCGAGACGCCCATCGAGCTCTGCCCGCCGGTGACGACGTCGACCACGATCGATCCGGAGGCCGCCACCACCACGACGACCGCTCCGCCGACCTCGTCCACGACCGTTCCACCTGCAACCACGCCGACGACTGCGCCGCCGACTTCGTCCACGACCGCTCCTCCTGTGCCGCCGGACCCCACCGACGGGTAGCGTCGCCCGCCGAAGGGCCCGATGGCGGGTCCGCGGAGGAGGGTGGGGATGGCCAGGTTCACGGCCGACGACGGCATCACGATCGTCGTCGACGACCACGCGCCACAGGCAGGTGGGGTCCCCGTGATCCTGCACCACGGCTTTGCCGCCGACGCGCGCGCCAACTGGGACGCGCCGGGCATCACCCAGCGGCTCGTCGACAGCGGCCGTCGCGTCGTGGCGATCGACGCCCGAGGCCACGGGCGATCCGACAAGCCCCACGACCCGAGCGCGTACGACTCGCCGGCGATGGCGCGCGACGTGTCGACGTTGATCGACCACCTCGACGTCGAGGAGGTCGACCTGGTCGGCTACTCGATGGGAGGGTTCGTCGCGGTCGAGGTCGCCACCCGCGACTCGCGCCTGCGCTCGCTGGTGGTGGGCGGCATCGGAGAGGGAGCGCTACCGCCCTCTGACGGTGACAGTGGTCGCGAGGGACCGCCGATCGATCGCGAGGCGATCGCCGCGGCCATGGAGGCCGACGACGCCGCGTCGGTCACGAACCCCGGTGCGATCGGGTTCCGCCGGCTGGCGGACGCGACGGGTGCTGACCGGCTGGCCCTCGCCGCTGTCCTGCGGTCCGCGCCGCACGCGTCGGGCGACCTCTCGTCGATCGCGGTGCCGACGCTGGTCATCGCCGGGGACAAGGATCCGTTGGCCAAGGGCGCCGACCGCCTCGCCGACGCGATCCCCGGCGCTCGGTTGCTCACCGTGCCGGGCGACCACCTCGGCGCCGTCGGTTCGCCCGAGCTCATCGACGGCCTCCTCGCCTTCCTGGACGAGCTCGACTCCGCAGGCTGATCGTCAGTCGGTGGGCTCGGCCTCGACCGGTTGGTGGGGGTAGTGCGAGCGGCAGACGAGGCACCACGCCTCGATCTCGTCGACGACCTCGACCTTGCCCTCCTGGTCCCACCGCTCGGGTGTGACGTAGACGCGTCGGACCCGATCGACCGGTTCGTCGCTGCGTCCGCAGCTGTCGCAGTACGTGTCGGCCATCGGCTCGACGCTAGCGAGGAAGCGTCGCGACGGCGCTCGACTGGCATGTCGAGGCGCGCGCGTGAGTAGCGTGTGGGCACCGCCGGCAGCCGCAGTGGCGCTGGACGGAAAGGAGGCTCACATGAGCACGACCACCGCTCCGCAGGTGCGCACCTCCAAGGTGCGCAACGGCAGCGATCCCCTCGTCATGGTCACGGCCTACGACGCTCCCTCGGCCCGCATGGCCGACGAGGCCGGTGTCGACCTGATCCTGGTCGGCGACTCGGTCGCCATGGTGGTCCTCGGCTACGAGGACACCCTGTCGGTCACCGTCGACGACCTCGCCCACCACACCGCCGCGGTCGCCCGGGCCAAGCCCGCTCCGCTGATCATCGCCGACCTGCCGTGGATGAGCTACCACGTCTCGGTCGAGGACACGGTGCGCAACGCTGCGACCCTCGTGCGCGCCGGCGCCGAGGCCGTGAAGCTCGAAGGCGGGCGCAAGCGCCTGTCGATGATCGAGCGCATCGTCGACGCCGAGATCCCCGTGATGGGCCACCTCGGCCTCACGCCGCAGTCGATGCACCAGATGGGCGGCTTCAAGGTGCAGGGCAAGACCAGCGAGGCGGCGCTCGAGCTGGTGGCCGACGCCAAGGCGCTCGCGGCAGCCGGCTGCTTCTCGATCGTGCTCGAGGGTGTGCCCGACCGGGTCGCACGCATGGTCACCGACTCGGTCGACGTGCCGACGATCGGCATCGGCGCCGGGGCTGGCTGCGACGGCCAGGTGCTGGTGTTCCACGACGTCCTCGGCATCGAGGACCGGGTCGCCCCCAAGTTCGTGCGTCGCTACGCCTCGCTGAAGGACGACGGCGTGGCCGGGCTGCGAGCGTTCGCCGCCGACGTGCGATCCGGAGCGTTCCCGTCCGACGCCGAGAGCTACCACATGGCCTCCGCTGAGTCCGACGCCCTCCAGCTGTACGGGGGTGGCAGCATCTCGTCGTGATCGACGAGGTCCGGCCCCCGTTCGACGGTGTTCCAGAGCGTGGCGCTCCGGCCCGATCCGCTCGTCGGCTCGGGGCGGTGTCGCGCGTCGGGCTTGCCGGGCTCGTGGTCGCGGTCCTCCTGGGGGGCTGCGGCGACGACAGCGACACCGCCGATGACGCCGGCGTTGCGTCCACCACCGAGGCCGACGAGCCGTCAGGCACGGACGCGTCGGCCGGGCCCGCTGAGGGTGACACCGACATCGCATGTCCCGCTCCCGACGGTGACCTGGAGCGGTTCGGCTCGGCGCTCGTGGCGACCTCGGCCGACGACGGGACCGAGCTGTGCGTGTTGCTGGCCGACACCGAGGAGCTGCGCCAGCGCGGGTTGATGGAGGTCACCGACCTGGGACCGTTCGACGGGATGCTCTTCGCCTACGCCGACACCTCGACGGGCGGCTACTGGATGCGCGACACGCCGATGCCGCTGTCGATCGCGTGGATCTCGCCGGATGGGGAGGTGGTCGCGACCGCCGACATGGATCCGTGCCTCGACACCGAGGCCACCTGTCCCACCCATGCGCCTGGGGCCGCCTACCTGTGGGCCGTGGAGGTCCCCCAGGGCGGTCTCGCCGAGGTCGGCCTCGACGACGGCGCCGCGGTCGACGTGTCGAGCTGGCCCGTCGGACGGAGCTGAAGCCCGCCGGGCGAACGTGTCACACCCCCTGGGCATGATGTGCGAATGGGCATTCGAGTCCGGGCCCGGTAGCATCGCTCGGTCAATCGAAGACCCTGCTCCGCACCGTGCGGGGCCCCGGCGACCCCGGGTCCACAGGGAGGTGATGCGCTCCTCATGCGAGCGTACGAACTCATGATCATCCTCGACTCCCAGCTCGAGGAATCTGCTGTCCAAGGCGTGGTCAACCAGGTCACAGAGCTGGTGAGCAACCGTGGCGGCTCGGTCCCCACCACCGACAAGTGGGGCGTCCGCCGCTTCGCCTACGAGATCGACCACAAGACCGACGGGTTCTACGTGGTCCTCGAGATCGTCACCGAGGCATCAGACCTCGACGACGTCGATCGCTTCCTCCGTCTTGCGGACGACACCATCCGCCACAAGATCATCCGTCTCCCCGACAAGGAGGCCGCCCGCCGCGGCCTGCTCGGTGGCGAGGCGGCCCCGGCGAGCGCCGGGTAACCCGAGGAGATCCCGATGGCATTCGACAACACGCTCACCGTGGTGGGCAACGTCACCCGCGACCCGGAGCTGCGCTTCACCCCTGGTGGCATGGCGGTCGCATCGTTCGGTCTGGCGTGGAACAAGCGCCGCCAGGACGGCGAGGACGAGGTCTCGTTCTTCGACGTCACCTGCTTCCGCAACCTGGCCGAGAACGTGGCCGAGTCGATCACCAAGGGCAGCCGCGTCGTCGTGTACGGCGCACTGCAGCAGCGCTCCTGGGAGAACCAGGAGGGCGAGAAGCGCTCGAAGGTCGAGATCGTGGCCGACGACGTCGCGCCGAGCCTCAAGTGGGCATCGGCGGAGATCCGCAAGAACGACCGGAACGACAGCGGTCGGTCCGGAGGCAGCAGCGGCGGAGGCGCTGGAGGCCGACCGGTCTCCAACGACCCGCCCGCGTACGACAGTGACGAGGAGCCGTTCTGATGGCCAAGGCCGCCCCGAAGCGGGGGAAGAACAAGGACAACGCGCGCCGCAGCAAGAAGAAGGTGAGCCCGCTCATCCAAGAGCGGATCGAGTACGTCGACTACAAGGACGTCAACCTTCTGCGCCGGTTCATGTCCGACCGCGCCAAGATCCGTGCCCGTCGGGTGTCGGGCAACGACGCCCAGCAGCAGGCCCAGATCGCCAAGGCGATCAAGAACGCCCGCGAGATGGCGTTGCTGCCCTACACCAATCGGGTCACGACCCAGCGTGGAGGCCGCGGCGAACGCGGCGAGCGCGGCGGGCGAGCCGACGGCCCGCCGCCGCGTCCCACCGCGCCGCCGCCCGTCGGTGGTCCCGACGATGCACTCGACAACGACGTGCTCGACTCCGGGCTCGACAACGGGGTGAACGAGACGGCCGAGACCGTCGACGCCATCAGCGGGGGTGACGAGTGAAGCTGATCCTGCGCGCCGACGTCGACGGCGTCGGCAAGAAGGGCGACATCTGTGACGTCGCCGCCGGCTACGGCCGCAACTTCTTGATCCCCAAGGGCCTGGCCATGGTGGCCAGCTCCGGGGCCGAGCAGCAGGCCGACTCCATGCGCCGCTCCCGCGACGTCAAGGACGCGGCCGCCCGTGCCGCTGCCCAAGAGATCGCGAGCACCCTGGTGCCCGCCGTCATCACCATCTCGGCCAAGGCCGGAGGCGAGGGCAAGCTGTTCGGCTCGGTCACCACCTCCGACGTGGCCGACGCCATCGCCGCACAGACCGGCCTCGAGGTCGACCGTCGTCAGCTGCACCTCGACGAGCCGATCCGCACCACGGGCACCCACACGGTGGCGGCCAAGCTCCACGCCGAGGTCGAGTTCCCCGTCACCGTCGAGGTCACCTCGGCCTGAGGCGTGCCGCCCTCGGGCGGTCGTCCACAGATCGGCGACGTTCTCCACAGCCGGCCGCGGTGCGGTCGGCGGAGTTCGTCGCGCCTCGGCAGCACCTGCACCGGCATCCACGTCCCCGGCCGGCGCTTCCCACAGGATGGACCCGTTCATCCACAGGGAAACGTCGGTCGTCCACCGGCTATCGGCTCTAGCGATCCACAGCGTCCCGCCAGAAGGATGTCCCCCTCATGGCACTTTCCGCAGACGAGCTCTCCTCCCGGCGTTCGAGCACCCGCACGCCACCGCACAACCTCGAGGTCGAGGAGTCCCTGCTCGGCGCGATGCTGCTGTCGCGCGACGCCATCGCCGACGCGGTCGAGGTCATCCGCACCGAGGACTTCTACAAGCCCTCGCACGGCCACATCTTCGACGCGGTCACGTCGCTGTTCTCAGCGGGCGAGCCCGTCGACCCCATCACCGTGTCGCACGAGCTCCAGAAGGCCGACCTGCTCGATGCCATCGGTGGCTCCGGCCGCCTCGTCGAGCTGGTGGCGTCGACGCCGGCGATCTCCAACGCTCGCCACTACGCACGCATCATCGAGGAGCACGCGCTGCTGCGACGCCTGATCGGGGTCGCCGGCGACATCGCCGAACTGGGCTATGAGATCCCCGACGACGTGACCAAGGCCGTCGACAGCGCCGAGCAGCTCGTGTTCGACGTCGCGCAGCGCCGGATCACCGACACCATGGCGCCGATCCGCGAGCTCCTCGACGCGAACCTCGATCGGCTCGAGGAGATCTACGAGCGAGGCGAGGCCATCACCGGCACGCCCACCGGCTACAACGACCTCGACGACCTCCTGTCGGGCCTCCAGCCGAGCTCGCTCTACGTCGTCGGCGCCCGTCCTGCCATGGGCAAGGCGCTCGACCTCGACACCCCCATCCCGACCCCGTCGGGTTGGACCACGATGGGCGACCTCCAGGCGGGTGACCAGGTGCTCGACGAGCAGGGTCGGCCCACGACGGTCACCTACCGGTCGCCGGTCTACGTCGATCGCACCTGCTACGAGGTCGTCTTCGACGACGGCTCGACGCTGGTGGCCGACGCCGAGCACCAGTGGTCGGTGCGCGATGCCGCGGCCGACACCGACGCCGACGTCGTCTGCACCACCCAGGAGCTCGTCGACGGCGGGGTCCTGCACGCCGATGCACCCCGGTGGTCGGTCGTGGTCGCTGACCCCGTCGACCTCCCGGCGAGCGAGCTTCCCGTCGATCCCTATGCGCTCGGCACCTGGCTCGCCGGCTCGGTGGGCGCGGGACGAGCCGGCCGCCCTCTCGTCGACCGGGCCACCGACGACGTCGACGCTGCACACTTCCGCCGCCAGTTCGACGCCGCGGGCTACGGCGCCGGGGGTCGTGCGCTGTCGTCAGAGCTCGCCAGCCTCGGTCTGCTCGGCGGCGCGCCCGCCCGGATCCCCATGGCGTACCTGCGCGGCGCGGCCAAGGCCCGTCTCGCGCTGCTCCAGGGCTTCGTCGACACCGACGGCTTCGTCGAGACCGGCGACGTGCTGGGCTCGGTCACCGCCGAGCTCGCGGTCTTCGACGAGGGCATCGCCGCGGGGCTGCACGAGCTGGTCTGCTCGCTCGGATCACGTCCGGCCCCGGTGGAGCAGGTCGTCGTCGACGTCGACGGCGCCGCCATGGAGGTCTGGCGCCTGCGCTGGACCACCACCGACCAGGTGGCTCGGCTCCCTCGCCTCGTGGAGGTCGTGCCCTGTCGGCGAGGCGACCAGCCACCGCCCGACCGCGCCATGCGTCGGGTGGTCGCCCTCCGCCCGGTCACGTCCCGCCCGGTGAGCTGCATCACCGTCGACGCCCCATCGCACCTCTACCTGGCGGGCCGCACGTTCGTGCCGACGCACAACACCGCGTTCGCGCTGGGCATGGCCACCCACGCCGCGCTCGACGGCCACAAGCCGGTCCTGTTCTTCTCGCTCGAGATGAGCCACCTCGAGCTCACCCAGCGCGTCGTCTGCTCCGAGGCCAGGGTCGACTCGTCGCGGGTGCGCAACGGCAAGCTCGTCGTGTCCGATTGGAACAAGATCGCCCACGCCACCGGCCGCCTTGCCGAAGCGCCGCTGTGGATCGACGACAACCCCAACCTCACGATCATGGAGATCCGCTCCAAGGCGAGGCGCCTCAAGAGCCGTGTCGGCGACCTCGGCATGATCGTCATCGACTACCTCCAGCTGATGACGGGTCGCTCCGGCGCCGAGAGCCGCCAGGTCGAGGTGTCAGAGCTCAGTCGAGGCCTCAAGATCCTCGCCCGCGAGCTCGAGACGCCCGTCGTCGCGCTGTCCCAGCTGTCACGTGGGCTCGAGATGCGCCAGGACAAGCGGCCGGTGCTGGCCGACCTGCGGGAGTCCGGCTCGATCGAACAGGACGCCGACGTCGTGATGTTCCTGTACCGCGACGAGGTCTACCACTCCGACTCGGCCGACCGTGGCACCGCCGAGATCATCGTCTCCAAGCACCGCAACGGGCCCACTGGCATCAGCCGGCTGGCCTTCCTCGACCACTACACCCGCTTCGCCAACATGGCCAAGGGCGTCTGAGGCGTGCGGTTCCCGATCCTCTTCACGGGGATCAACACCGCGATGGTGGCCATCGGCGTCACGCGGTCGGGCTCCTACGTCGACGTCGGCCCGGATGAGGTGCGGGTTCGGCTCGGCTGGACCTTCCGCGCCACCATCGACCGCGCCGCCGTGCGGTCGGTCGCAGCCGACCACGACCGGGTGTGGGGGTGGGGTGCCCACGGCTGGCGCGGGAGGTGGCTGGTGAACGGATCGTCGTCGGGGCTCGTGCGGGTCGAGATCGACCCATGGGCGCGGGCCTGGGTCGTGGGCGTGCCGGTCCGGCTCACCGTGCTGCGCGTCTCGGTCACCGACCCCGACGGTCTGATCGACGCCCTCACCCCGGGCTGACCGACGGCCGCGGGAGGGCGGTGCCCTCAGTCGCCGCGGGACAGGACCACTCGCATGCGCCAGGACGCGAA
>CAZBTQ010000008.1:9082-18768 GCA_964494405.1 uncultured Iamiaceae bacterium | reverse complement strand
GGCGGTGCCCTCAGTCGCCGCGGGACAGGACCACTCGCATGCGCCAGGACGCGAACGCCAAGAGCGCGGCGGCCATCGCGGCCATCACGCCGAGCTGGGGGAGGATGTCGACCAAGGTGCCGTCGTGACGGATCAGCTCGGAGAAGGCGTCGATCGCCCAGTAGTGCGGAGTGATGCGGGCCACCCGGGCCATGGTGTCGCCGAACAGCTCGATCGGCAGCATCGACCCACCGAGTGCCGCCAGCGCCAGCGCGATCACCACGCCGACACCGCTCGCCTGGTCGGGGTTGGAGAAGACCGTGCCGAACACCATCGCGGCGCCCGCGGCGACCGCGGCCACCATGACGATCACCGCCAACGCACCGATCGGGTCGCCCCAGCTCATGCCGAACAGCGCCACGGTGGCGACCAGGATGTAGACGCCCTGCACGATGCTGAGCAGCCACCGCCCGTAGGCCTCGCCCGTGATGATCGTGCCGATCGACGTGGGCGTGGACATCATGCGGCGGCTGAGGCCGAGCTGGCGGGTCTGGATGAGCGCGTACGCGCCGGTCAGGCCGTTGACGAAGACGAACAGCACCAGCAGGCCCGGCGCGGCGACGTCGTACTGGCCGAGGTCGTCGGGGAACAACTGCTCGCCGGTGGTGACGGTCTCGACCGAGATCGCGTCGAGCGCGCCCTCGTTGGCGGCCGCCGCAGCAGCGGCCTGGTCCTCGTCGGCGCCCCGCTCGACGGCCGCGGCGACCGCGGTAGGTCCCGCTGCGACGCGACGAACGGCGTCGTCGACGATGGCGAGCACGCTCTGGCCCGCCTCTGACCTGCCGGTGAGGACCTCGACCTCGGCGGCGTCCCCCGCCGCCAGCGCGTCGTCGACACCGTCTGGCACGACCAGGCCCGCGTCGAGGTCGCCGGACTCGACGCGCTCGTCCAGGTCGGCTCGGTCGTCGACCTGGACGACCACCACGTCGGTCTCACCGATCAGGTCGACGATCGCCGCCTGGGTCTGGCCGCC
The DNA here is from genome assembly GCA_964494405.1 of uncultured Iamiaceae bacterium. Classification (GTDB taxonomy): domain Bacteria; phylum Actinomycetota; class Acidimicrobiia; order Acidimicrobiales; family SKKL01; genus Actinomarinicola. The sequence goes on along the minus strand of CAZBTQ010000008.1, from coordinate 17,756 downwards.
GTCGCCGACGACACCGAGCTCTGGGTCCTGGCTGCCGCCGAACTGGAGCCCGATCACCAGGACCATCGCGATCGGGAACACGAAGACGAAGAACAGGTTGAGCCGGTCGCGCGCGAAGCGGCGCAGGTTGACGGCGCCGATCGCCAGCACCTTCCGCACCGCGGTCATCGCCGCAGCCCCTTGCGGGATCGCGACGCGCCGAACGCGAGCGTGACGAGCCCGATCCCGACGAGCACGGCCGTTGCCGGCAGGGCCGCGCTCGGATCACCGCCCTGGAGGGCCTCGAGCCCGTGGAAGAACCAGCCGTGGGGCGTCAACGACTGGAGCACGCCGAGCACGCCCCCGGAGGACGGGATCGGCACGAAGGCGCCGCCCAGCATCCCGAGCACGATCGCCACGATGGCCTGCAGGTTCCCCGCGGTCTCGATGTCGCGAGCGCCCGAGGATGTGATCGACATGATCCCGGTCACCGCGACGACCGCACCGACGCTGAGGGGGATGGCGCCTGCCAGCGGACCCCAGTCGATGCCCATGATCAGGCTCGACGTGAGGATGAGCGCCACGAGCGAGATCGTGCCGAGCACCAGCGCGGCGACGGTCTTGCCGGCCACGATGGCGGCCTCGGGGATCGGAGCCACGAGCAGCCGCGACAAGGTGGCGTTGGAGCGCTCCTCGATGATGCCGAGCAGCGGCATCCCGGCCGTGAAGAAGGCGAAGAACAGCGCCATGCCCGCCATGAGGGTGGTGCCCACGTCGAGCATGGTGGCGCTCGTCTCGGATGGCACGACGGTGAGCAGGGGCGGCGACTCGGACACTGTCGCGGCGATCTCGCCGACCTCGTCGGGGCCCGCCACGCCCGTCGCGACCGAGACCACCGCGGCGAGGGTGCCGGTGCCGACCCGGGTGGCGTAGCTGTCGGCGATCGACCGGGCGACCGAGGCGGTGGTCGGCGAGTCGACGTCGGCGATGACGGTGATGGTGGTCGCCGCACCGGTGGCGACCGCGTCGGAGAACCCGTCAGGGACGACCCACGCCGCGCCGACCTCGCCGTCGTCGATCGCATCGCGCGCCGCGTCCTCGTCGTCGAGCACATCGAGGTCGAGCACTCCCAACTCGGCGATGGACTCGATCATCGAGGTGAACCCGGCAGCGGCCTCCCCGTCGTCGAGTACGACGAGCGCGACGTCGAAGGTCACCGGCGCGTCGGGGTCGTCGATGCCTCCGAACACCAGGTTCATCACGAACGCCAACGTGAACGGCGCGACGAACCCGAGGATGAACAGCGACCGCGTGCGCGCCTGGACGCGCATCTCCTTGAGCGCGATCAGCCAGGTGGGTCGCATTGTCCTAGTCGCGGAGGGACTTGCCGGTGAGGTCGAGGAACACGGCCTCGAGGTCGGGCTGGGTGATCTCGACACCGGTGATCGACGCGCCCGCCGCGGTGCACGCGTCGAGCACCCGGGCGACGACCGATCCCGCGTCCTCGGCGAGCAGGTCGATGCCACCCTCGGATGCGGTGGCCGAGTCGACGCCGTCGAGCGCGCGCACGGCGGCAAGCGCTGCATCGAGCGGCCCGGTGAGGCCCACACGCAGCGTGTCGAGCTCGCCGATGGACAGGGTCAGCTCGCGGCGGGTGCCCTCGGCGCGGAGGCTGCCCTCGTCGAGGATGCCGATGCGATCGCACAACCGCTCGGCCTCCTCCATGTAGTGGGTCGTGTAGAGGACCGCGATGCCCTCGCTCGAGAGCTGTTCGACCGAGTCGAGGATGGCGTTGCGCGACTGGGGGTCGACCCCGACGGTCGGCTCGTCGAGCACGAGCAGCCGCGGCCGGTGGAGGAGCCCGATGCCGATGTTGAGGCGTCGGTTCATCCCGCCCGAGTACTGCGACGAGCGGTCGTCGGCGCGGTCGCGCAGCCCGATCACGTCGAGCACCTCGTCGACCCGCTGGTCGAGGTCGTCGATCTCGTAGAGACGGCCGAAGAAGCGCAGGTTCTCCCGCGCCGTGAGGTCGGGGTAGACGGCGACCTCTTGGGGGACCAGCCCGATCTCGCGGCGAGGCCCGGACGCTGTGGTGGAGATCTGCCGGCCGAGCACCTCGACCCGGCCCGCGTCGGCCGCGAGGAGGCCGGTGATCATCGAGATCGCGGTGGACTTGCCGGCGCCGTTGGGGCCGAGCAGCCCGTAGGTCTCGCCGGCGTCGACGTGCAGCGACAGGTCGCGCACCGCGTGGTTGTCACCGAAGCGCTTGTCGATGCCGGCGACGTCCAGGACGCGTCCGTCGTGGGGCGTGGGGGTGTCGATGGGGGCCTCCCTGCTCGCGCCGCTCCTTTGGAACCTACGCGAACGGGCGACGCGGCGCAGACCGACCTACAGCGGCAGTGCCTTCAGCATCGACGTGACGTCGTGGTCGGCGACCGCGGTGAACTGCCGTTCGACCATGGCCTCGGCGAGCGCCTGACCTCGCTCGTTGCCGACGTTCATCAGCGCCGCGACCACCGTGATCGAGAATTGCGCGGCCATCGCCAGGCGGTAGTCGTCCCAGCACTCGTCGAACGAGTAGTCCTTCACCCCTCCGGCCACCAGTCCCTCGTGGTAGCGGCGGACCAGGCGCTCTTCGTGCTCGCGACGGTCGGCGACGGTGAGGCTCTCGGTCAGGAAGTACGACACGTCGAACGCGCCGACGGCCCGGACGGTGAGCTGCCAGTCGATGATCACGAGCGGCGACCCGTCGGGGTGGTCGAAGAACAGGTTGTCGAGCCGCAGGTCGGTGTGGGCGAGGGTGAGCGGCCGGTTCTGGAACATCCAGTCGTAGACGTCGGCCACGATGTCGGCCCAGAGCGCCGCGGCGTCGATCGACGACGACGGCACCAGGTGTGCGTACTGGGTGCGGATGACGTCGAGCCCGAGGGTCACGTGCCCGGCGACCGACTTGTAGGCATCGTTGTTGATCGGGCGCAGCCAGGTCAGCTCGTCGAGCTGCGGTGACTCCCACCAGCGAGCGTGGAGCACGGCGAGGTGGTCGACGACGCGCTCGGCCATCTCGACCGGGCAGCCCGCGATCTGGTCGAGCGCCACGGCGCCGACCATGTCCTCGATGAGCAGCACGCACGTGGCTCCATCGGGGGACGCAGCCGCGTAGTGGGCGGCCGGGACCCTCACGCCCATCTGGTGCGCGCAGTCCGTGTAGAACCCGGCCTCGGTCGTGTACAGGCCGTAGTGCATGGCGATGCCCTGGTTCTCGGGGTGCAGCGAGTGCATCTTGGCGATGATCGAGTCGGGCAGGGCCGGGTCGCCGGCGAGGTGGAGCCGGCTGAGCTGGCCGACGATGCCGATGCCCTCGCCGATCGGATCGAAGGTGACGCCGGTGACCTCGTGGCCCAGGGCCGCGGTGAGCCACTCGGGCGTCAGATCGTCGAGACGCAGCGGAATGCTGAGCGCAGTGCTCTCGGACATGGTGACCTCCCCGTCTCGGTCGCCAGGCCCCCACGACCTGTGACCGATGCCACAGTACCCGGCGGGGGTTTCCCTGTCCCGAGGCAGAGCGACTCGCCCCTGGCTCGGCCCGGCCTCAGCCTGACAGCGCGGCGAACAGGGCGTCGGTGGCGGGTCCGCTGTGGGCGTCGTGGCGCCGGGCGACGACCAGGCGTCGTTCGGCGACCGGTCGGGTTCGGGCCGGGACGAGCGGTTGGCCGCCCGCCTCGGCCTGGGCGACGGGCAGGACGGTCCAGCCCAGTCCGAGGCCCACCATCTCGCGCAGCACCTCGGGCTGGTGCGACTGGGCGACGACGTCGAACGGCGCACCGAGCGAGGCGAGGCCCGAGGCGACGATGTGACGGGTGTGCGAGCCCTCGGGGAACGTGACCCACGGCCCCCACGTCGCGGGCGGTGCGGCGAGGTCGGCCCCAGGCGGTGCGTAGGCGCGCAGCGGTTCGGTGAGCAGGTCGGTCGTGGCGACGCCCTCGACGGCGCGGGGCGGCGCGACGCACACCACCAGGTCGAGCGCGGCGCGTGTCAGGTCGTCGAGGAGGGGACCGGATGGCGCAACCGTGAGCCGGAGGTCGACCGCAGGGTGATCGCGCCGGAAGCGACGCAACACGTCGGCGCAGTGGTGCAGGGCGGCGACGTCGGTCATGCCGACGCGGACCTGGCCGAGCGCGCCCGAGCGGACGCCCGCTGCCCATCGCGCGAGGTCGCGGGTGCGAGACACCACGGCCTCGGCGTGGGCCAGCACCTCGTGGGCGGTGGGTGAGATGATCCGCCGCCGACCTTGGCGTTCGAAGACGGGCACGCCGACGCGCCGCTCGAGCTCGGCGAGGCCCTGGGACAGGGCCGAGGGCGAGACGCCCAGCTCGGCGGCAGCGTCGGACCACGTGCGGGAGCGGCTGACCGCCACCAGGTACTCGAGCTGCTGGATGCTGAGGTTGGGGAGCGCGGGGGCCACCGGGGATGGGTGCTGGGTCTGCGAGGACGGGGGCACTGCCGCATAATAGTTCGGACTTCCTGAACGATCATTGCACTTCGTACCGCATTCCTGATCCCATGGTCGCATGCCCGAACTTCGCACCAGTGCTCCTCGCAACATCGCCCCCGCCACCGGCCGCCTCGGGGTCCTCACCCCCGGACTCGGCGCCGTGGCCTCCACCTTCATCGCCGGCGTCCTCGACGCGCGCCAGAAGGGGATCGACCCCATCGGCTCGGTCGCCCAGACCGCCCGCGTGCGCCTCGGCGAGCGCAGCGAGGGGCGCAACCCGCTCATCCGCGAGTTCGTCCCGCTGGCCTCGCTCGACGACCTCGTCTTCGGTGGCTGGGACCCGATCTCGCCGAACGCGCTCGAAGCGGCCCGCACCGCGGGTGTGCTCGAGGAGCGCGACCTGGCCGCGATCTCGGGCGAGCTCGAGGGCGTCGTCGCCATGGACGCGGTGTTCGACCAACGCTGGGTGAGCCGACTCGACGGCACGCGGGTCAAGACCGGTGCGTCGAAGTTCGACCTCGCCGAGCAGGTGATGGCCGACATCGAGCGCTTCCGCGTCGAGCACGACTGCGACCGTCTCGTCATGGTGTGGTGCGCGTCGACCGAGGCGTACCGCGAGCCCACCGAGGTGCACGCGACGGTCGAGTCGTTCGAAGCCGGGCTCCGGGCCAGCGACCCCGAGATCTCGCCGAGCCAGATCTACGCCTACGCCGCGATCCAGTCGGGCGTCCCCTACGCCAACGGCGCCCCCAACCTGTCCTGCGACCTGCCCTGCATGATCGAGCTGGCCGACCGCAACGGCGTGCCGATCGGCGGCAAGGACTTCAAGACGGGCCAGACCCTGATGAAGACGATCCTCGCCCCCGGCCTGAAGGCGCGGATGCTCGGCCTGCGCGGCTGGTACTCCACCAACATCTTGGGCAACCGCGACGGCGAGGTGCTCGACGACCCGGAGAACTTCAAGTCGAAGGAGGTGTCGAAGCTCGGAGTGCTCGACACGATCCTCCAGCCGGCCGAGTACCCCGCGCTCTACGGCAACATCGACCACGTCGTGCGGATCAACTACTACCCGCCCCGTGGCGACAACAAGGAGGGCTGGGACAACATCGACATCTACGGGTGGATGGGGTACCCGATGCAGATCAAGGTCAACTTCCTCTGCCGCGACTCGATCCTCGCCGCGCCGTTGGTGCTCGACCTGGCCTTGTTCTTCGACCTCGCCGCCCGCGCCGGCGAGAAGGGCGTCCAGGAGTGGCTGTCCTTCTACTTCAAGGCGCCGATGTCGGGACAAGACGGTCTCGAGCCCGAGCACGACGTCTTCATCCAGCAGATCAAGCTGAAGAACACCCTGCGCGAGTGGATGGGCGAGGAGCCCGTGACACACTCGGAGGCATGACGCCGTTCGGGCCGGGAGGGACGCCGCGCGGCGGCATCCGTCCCTGGCTTGCCGGCATCGCGGCGCTCGGTGCGGTCGCGATGGTGCCGCTCATGTTCGCCGACCGCATCCCTGGCATGCTCGACCGCGTCTCCGACAACATCGAGAACGGCTTCGGTGACTGGTACTGGTCGGGCATCAAGCCGTACTTCCCGCGGCCTGACGAGGCGATGCACGTGCTGATCTTCGCCGCCGCGGCACTGCTCGTCGGGATGCTCTGCTGGTCCTGGCGAACGTTCGTGGTGGGCCAGGTGCTGGTGCTCGCTGGCGGCTTGGTGATCGAGGTCCTCCAGCCGGTGTTCACCTCGACTCGTGACATCCAGGAGCACGACGTCATCTCGAACCTGATCGGCCAATCGATCGGCATCGCGACGGCGCTCGGGCTGTGGTGGGCGTGGTCTGCCTGGGAGGCACGCCGGGTCGCCCACTAGGTTGCGACCGCACGCCGATTGCAAGGGGAACGCATGACCGGGGCGTTGGACGACATCAAGGTGCTGGAGCTCGCGAACTGGGTGGCCGGGCCGAGCGCGGGAGCGATCCTCGCCGACATGGGGGCCGACGTCGTGAAGGTCGAGCCGCTCGCCGGCGACTCGATGCGCGGCAAGCTCCGCCAGCCGAACCTCCCCGAGGACGCGCCGCGCACCGACTTCCCGTTCCACCTCGACAACCGGGGGAAGCGCTCCCTCGCCATCGACCTCGGCGACCCGCGTGGCAACGAGCTGCTGCGCGAGCTGGCGCTCGACTGCGACGTGCTGATCACCAACCTGTTGCCCGGGCGCCTCGAGCGGTTCGGGCTCGGGCCCGACCAGCTGCGGGCGGCGAACCCGCGGCTGATCTACGCGCTGGTCACCGGATACGGGAGCACTGGCGACGACGCCGACAAGATCGCGTTCGACCTCACCGCCTTCTTCGGCCGCGGGGCCATCATGAGCCTGATCGGCGAGCCGGGCGAGCCGCCGCCCGCGTTCCGTGCCGGCCAGGGCGACCACCCGACCGGCCTCGCGCTGCTGTCGGGCATCCTCGCCGCGCTGCGCGTCCGCGACCGCACCGGTGAGGGACAGGTCGTGGAGACCGCGCTGATGCGCACCGCCGCGTGGACGATCGCGTGCGACGTCGCGACCGCGCTCGTCGACGGCGAGCAGCCCAACAAGCGCGCCCGTGACGAGGCGTTCTCGCCCATGAACACCCGCTTCCAGTGCAAGGACGGGTGGATCAACCTGTCGACGTTCAACCAGGGCCTGTGGGACCGGTTCTGCACCGCGCTCGATCGCCCAGACCTGATCGACGACGAGCGCTTCTCGACCCCTCGGGCCCGGTTCGAGAACAACGTCGAGCTCATCCGGCTGATCGACGGCGTGTTCGCCGAGCGCACCGTCGCCGAGTGGACCGCGCCGCTCGACTCCACCGGCATCATCTGGGCGAAGGTGGCCGAGCTGCCAGACCTCGTGGCCGACCCACAGGCTGCGGAGATGGGCATGTTCGTCGAGGTCGACCATCCCGTCGTCGGGCCGTTCCGCACCCTGGCCGCACCCTTCACCCTGTCCGACACGCCGCTCGCGGTCCGGGGTGTGGGCCCCGAGGTCGGGGAGCACACCGACCTGGTGCTGGCCGAGCGTGGCATCGACGCCGCCCGCATCGCCCAGCTCCGCGCCGACGGGGTGCTCGGCGGGGAGTGACCGGTCGTGCAGTTCGACGCCCGCAACCGCGACGAGATCCTCGCCGGTGAGGTCACGCTGACGTTCCGGCGCTGGAAGCGTCGCCAGGCCATCCCCGGCAACACCTACCGCACCGCACTCGGCCGCATCGGCGTCGACGCAGTCGACGTGGTGGAGCCGACCGACATCACCGTGGCCGACGCCCGCCGCGCTGGTGCCGCCAGCGTCGACGCGCTCTTGGCGGCGATGGGTGGCTCGCCCGAGCTGCCGATCTACCGGGTCGAGTTCCACGTCGCCACCGAGCCCGACCCGCGCACGGTGCTGGCCCGGACCGCTGCGCTCTCGGATGAGGACCGGGCCGACCTGGACGCGCGGCTCGAACGGATGGACGCCCGTTCCAGCCACGGAGCATGGGCACGCCAGACGCTGGCGCTGATCGCCGAGCACCCTGGCGTCCGCGCCGGCGATCTGGCCGCATCGGTCGGACGCGAGACGCAGCCGTTCAAGACCGACGTCCGCAAGCTGAAGGGCCTCGGGCTCACCGAGAGCCTCGAGGTCGGCTACCGCCTGTCGCCCCGAGGTCGCGCGTACCTCGACGGGTAGCGTCGACCACATGTCCGACCGATCGATCGATGACATCGGCGCCCGCTTCACCCTGCGGGAGGACGACCAGGGCTCGTGGGCATCGTTCACGCCGCTGATCGGCGGCTGGACCGACGAACGGTTGTCGATCGACGTCGGCCTCACCGAGGGCGGCGACCGGATGGTCGCCACCGCGCGGCCGGTCGACGCGGCCGACGCGAACGCGCCGGTCGGGCCTGGTGTCTTCGCCCTGCGGTGGTTCGAGTGCGTGCCGTCCGATGCGGACGAGCTCGTCGCGCTCTCGGAGGCCGCGTGGCCCGCGTTCGAGGCGGGAACGCCAGGCACGCAGATCTTCGGGCTGTTCAAGGTCGGCGAGCAGGAGGGCGCCGTCGCCCGGTTCCTGCTGTGCACCCGATACCCGAGCGTCGCGGCGTGGGAGACGAGCCGCGCCGACACCAACTCGGCTGAGTTCCGTCGCAGGCGCGAGCTGACGACGCGATCCCAGGTGAGCCTCTGGCGGCTCGCCGAGCG
>CAZBTQ010000008.1:0-8982 GCA_964494405.1 uncultured Iamiaceae bacterium | reverse complement strand
GCAGGCGCGAGCTGACGACGCGATCCCAGGTGAGCCTCTGGCGGCTCGCCGAGCGCCGTGCCTGACGAACCTGCGGTGATCGATCCGCTCGATGCGGTCAGGGCGGCCTTTCCAGGGCGCAGGGTTGAGCTCGAAGGCATGGGTCAGCTGAGCTCCGCGTTCCGGATCGACGACGAGGTCATCGTCCGTGTGCCGAGGCACGCCTACGGCGTCGACCGGTTGCGGTTCGAGGTAGGGGTGCTGGGCTCGATCCGCTCCACGGTCGACGTTGCGATCCCGGAGATCGTGGATGTCTCGCTCGATCTGCCAGTAGGACGCTCGTACGTGGCGCACCGTCTGATCCCGGGACGGGTCCTGCGCCGGGACGACGTGTCGACGATGGCCGCCGAGCGCGTCGAGCTGGTCGGCCACCAGATCGGCCGCTTCCTTCGGGACCTGCACTCGGTCGACCCGACGAGCGTCGCCGGCGTCTCCATCCTGACCGCCTCCGACTTCGCGGCACAGCTGCGCGCCGAGGCCGAATCGGACTTGGGACCCATCATCGGCCCGGCGCCACTCGAGGATCTCCATCACGCGCTTGCGGCCCTCGAATCTGTCCCGGATGAGCCGTCCGTGCTCGCCCACACCGACATCGGGGGCAACGTCGTCATCGACGAGGACGGTCGTGTCGGGATCATCGACTTCGGCAGCTGCTTCGTGACCCATCCTGCCTTCGACGTGGCGAGCCTCTCGACCCTCGGCCGTGTCCTGACCGACGCGGCCGCGGAGGTCCATCCGCTCTTGTCCTCGTGCGATCGAGAGGCCTCGGCTGTGGCGGGCACCTTCGTCCTGCAGGACGCGTTGTACGGAGCCCGACAAGAGGACTGGTCCTACGTCCGAGAGGTGTTCGGTGCCTGACCTCGAGCACCTCCCTGAGGACTGGGAGCGGTGCCTCTGCGTCGTCGCCCACCCCGACGACCTGGAGTACGGCGCAGCCATGGCGGTCGCCCGCTGGACCGCCCAGGGCAAGCAGGTCGCGTACCTGCTGGCCACGCGTGGCGAGGCGGGGATCGACGGCATCCACCCCGACGAAGCCGGCCCGCTCCGGGAGGTGGAGGAGCGCGAGTCGGCCGCCGTCGTGGGCGTGGACGACGTCGAGTTCCTCGATCACGCCGACGGCGTCGTCGAGTACGGGCTCCCGCTTCGACGCGAGATCGCGGCCGCCATCCGCCGCCACCGCCCAGAGCTGGTCGTCACCCTGAACCACGAGCTGACGTTCTCCGGCCGGTTCCTCAACATGGCCGACCACCGCAACGTGGGGCTCGCGGCGCTCGACGCGGCGCGCGACGCCGGTAACCGGTGGATCTTCACCGACCTGGTCGACGACGGCCTCGAACCATGGAACGGGGTGCGGATGGTGGCGATCACGGCCACGTCGGCACCGACCCATGCGGTCGACGTCGGCGAGCACCTCGACGCGGGCGTCGCGTCGCTCGAGTGCCACCGCGCCTACATCGACGGGCTCGGCCAAGACTTCGACCCCCGCTCGTTCCTGGAGGGCAACGCCCGCGAGACCGGCGCCCGGCTCGGTGTCGACCTCGCGATCGCCTTTCAGGTGATCGGCATCTGAGCACTACCGTTCCGGCGTGCCCCTCAGCGACCTGGAAGCCGTCCTCCGCTCGCGCCGCGACGCACCCCCGCAGGGTTCGTACACGGCCGAGCTGCTCGCCGACCCCGAGCGCATCCAGCGCAAGATCATGGAGGAGGCCTTCGAGGTCTGCCTCGAGCTGGGGAGGGCGGACGTCTCCCACGAGCGTGTCGCCGAGGAGGCCGCCGACGTGATGTACCACCTGATGGTGGGGCTCGTCGGGGCGGACGTCGGATGGGATGACGTCGTCGCCGTGCTCGAGGGGAGGGCCACGTGATCCGGGTCGCCCTGCCATCACGCGGTCGTCTCCGCGACGAGGTCATCACGCTCCTCGACCACGCGGGCTTCTCGATCAGTCCGTTCCGCGGTGCCGATGCCCGCGCCACCATCGAGGGCATCGAGTTCATCGAGATGCGACCCCGCGACGCCGCGGCCTGGCTCGCCGCCGGTCGATTGACGGCAGCGTTCATCTCCACCGACATCGCGATGGAGTTCGACCTGGACGAGTGGCCGGCGGCCGATCTCGGCTTCGCCAAGTCCGACCTGGTGCTCGCCGCCCGCGACGACGACGAGCGGCGCACGGCAGCCGACTTCGCCGGCGGTGTCGTCGCCACCCACATGCCGGCGGTGACGCGACGATGGTTCGAGGAGCGCGGCATCGACGTCACGGTCGTCCCGATGGGCGGTGCGCTCGAAGGCGTGTGCGCGGCGGGCCTCGCCGACGCCATCGTCGACCTGCGCGAGACCGGCGCCAGCCTCGCCCGCAACCGGTTGCGCGTGGTGGAGGAGATGCAGACGTGCCAGGCGCGCTTCGTCCGCACCGCCGACAGCGGCACCGAGCTCGCCGACCTGGAGCTGCGCATCGGCGCCGCGCTCGACGCCCGCCAGCGCCAGTACCTGCTGCTGCACCTGCCGCCCGACCGCCTCGACGAGCTGACCGCGCTCTTCCACGGCCTGGCCTCGCCGACCGTGCTCCCGCTGTCCGAGCGCGACGACCTGGTCGCCGCGCACCTGGTGGTCGAGCGGTCCGACCTGTGGGCCAAGCTCGGCAAGCTGCGCGAGATCGGCGCCACGGGCATCGTCGCCCTCCCAACCGACGCCGTCCTGCCGTAGTCGTCTCGCCGCCAGAGCGGACGGGATCAGCGCCCGAGGCGCTCGATGGCGTCAGCGTGAGCGCGTATCACCTTGTCGGCCGAGGCCGTGACTCGGTCTCGGTCGGCGTTGCGGGCGGCGATCGCCGCGCCGGTGGCGGCCAACCGCGCTCTCAGTTCCGGTGGCTCCAGCACCTCGACGTGGTCGCCGAGCCCGATGAGCTGCGACGCGGCGACGTCGAGCCCCTCGACGCGCAGGTCGAGCGTCCGCCAACCCTCGTCATCGGCAGGACCGGCGGCGTCGAGCGCCGGGTCGGCCGAGACACGCCCGACGAGGTGGGGGAGCGTGCGGGCACCGGCGTGGTCGACCCTGATGCGGATCGACGCGCGCAGGAGCGACTGGTCGAACTCGGCGTTCGAGTCGGCCCACCACGCGGCGAGGTCGAACCCGTCAGGACGTGTCGCGCCCGGGCCTGCCGAGCGTGCCGACGAGACGCGATCGACCCGGTAGGTCCTGATCTGGCCCCTGTGCACGGCGATCAGGTACCAGGTGCCCCCCTTCATGACGAGTCCGAGCGGGTCGAGGCGCCGCTGCACGGACCGGTCGCTCCGTCGGTAGCGGATGTCGAGCCGATCCTCGGACCACACCGCGTCAGCGATCGTCGACAGGTGTTCGGGGTCGTCGCCGGTGTGGAACCAGCCGGGCGCGTCGAGCAGGAACCGCTCCCGCACGCGGCCTGCGCGCGCTCTCAGCTCCGGTGGGAGGGTCGCCATCACCTTGGCCTGGGCCGCCGCCACCACGGCGCCCAACCCGAGCTCGGCCGCCACCGCCGGTGCACCGGAGAGCATGAGGGCGCCCGCCTCGTCCGCGGTCAGGCCGTCGATGTTCCCCTTCCAACCGTCGAGCAGCCGGATGCCGCCGCGCGGCCCGGTCTCGGTCCAGAGCGGGATGCCCGCCTCTTGGAGCGCGGCGACGTCGCGGTAGATCGTGCGCACCGACACCTCGAGCTCGTCGGCGAGCCTCGACGCCGTGGACGGACCCCGCCGGAGCGCAAGCAGCAGGGCGAGGAGGCGGCTGGCACGCATGCCCAGAGCCTACGGATCATCACTGACATGCCGTGTCAGGGATATCGGCGCACGATGCCGACATGACGAACTGGAACGACGTGACCGCGGCGGCTCCCGAGCTCGCCGCCGACGTGCAGGCACGCTTCGACGCCCACGGCCTGGGGCTGCTGGCGACGCTGCGGGCGGACGGCTCTCCCCGCATCTCCGGGATCGAACCGTGGTTCGGCACGGGCGAGGTCTGGATCGGGATGATGTGGCAGTCGCTCAAGGCGCTGGACCTCCTGCGCGACCCCCGTCTGTCGTTGCACAGCGCCACGATCGACACCGAGGTGGCCGAGGGCGATGCTCGCATCAGCGGGCGCGCAGTGCTGGTGGATGCCGAGGACGAGGTTGCGGCTGCGCTCGGCGAGTTCCACCGATCCACCGGCAACGAGGCGCCGCCCGGGCAGATGCACCTCTTCCGCATCGACGTGACCGAGATCATGTGGATCAAGCCGGAGGGCGGCGACCACCTGCTGATCCGAAGCTGGACGCCCGAGCGCGGCGAGCGCAGGGTCGAACGCCGCTGAGGCCGTGCCCTGCGTGGAGCCACCGCGCTCGTCCGCACGTCGTCGGTGGTGAGAGGCTGTCCCGATGGGGACGGGGGACGAGGCCGCGACGACAGTGGGTGAGACGTCGCGACGGGCGCGCCCGGCGCGGGTCGCCCTCGCGCTGGTCCTCGTGGTCGGCGGTGCGATCGCGGTGGCCGTCCTCGCCGGCAGCGCCGGACGCAGCGAGTCGACCGGTGATCCCGGCGTCCCGACCGGCCAGCTCGGCGAGGCCCTCGACGCGGTGGTCATGGCGTTGCTGACGCTCGGCCTCGCGCTCACCATCGCAGTGTTCATCGTGCAGTTCGGCGGAGAGCGGGAGAAGCGGGAGCCGAGCTCCAAGCGGCGGCTGCTCGGAGCGCTCCTGATCCCGGTGCTCCTGATCGGGATGCTCTGGTTGGTCCGCGAGGTGGGGCTCACCTTCGAGCTCGGCGGCGACCTCGCCACGCCGGAAGAGCTGGAAGGCGGCGCTCGTCCTGAGGGGTCCGCGTCCGACCCCGAGGCCGAGCAGGATCGCTCGACCGTCGGATCGTGGACCGGCATCGCGTTCGGCGTCCTGGTGCTCGGGGTCGGCGCGGTCTGGATGTGGGCGGAGCGACGGCGCCGAGCGATCGACGACACGCCTCTCGGAGCCCTCGGCGAGCGCGAGCAGCTCGCAGGGATGCTCGACCTCACGATCGACGAGCTGCGCGACGACCCCGATCCACGTCGCGCGGTGATCCGCGCGTGGAACCAGCTCGGCGTCGCGCTGGCATCGGTCGGACTCGAGCGGGACGACGCCGAGGCGCCCTTCCCGTACCTCGAGCGCGTGCTCGCTGACCTCGACACCAGCGGGGAGGCCGCCACCCGCCTCACGCGGGCGTTCGAGCGTGCCCTGTTCTCGGCCGATTCTGTCGACAGGGAGATGCAGCTCGACGCCATCGATGCGCTTGCGGCGGTTCGCGACGAGCTGCGGATCGTCGTCTCGTGATGACCGTCTCGGTGATCGCGGTCGGCGCGCTCGTGCTGATCGTGCTGCTCTACCTCCTCTCGCGCCTCAACCCGGGTGTCGACGGGGTGACACCGGCGCTCGTCACGTGGGCATCGCCGGAGCGCGCGGCCTCCCGCATCCCCGAGTTGCGCGCGTGGGAGGCCGAGGTCCTGGCTGCGAGGACCGGCGGGACACGGGGGCGGGCCCGGCTCGGGCGACGGCTGGAGCCCTTGGTCGTCGCGGCGTTGCGCGACCGGCACGGCTTGTCGCTGGCCGATCCCGCGGCCACCGAGCTGCTGGGCGCCGAGTGGGTCTACCTGCGTGGTGGCCCTGTCCCTCCCGACCGGCCCGGGCTGATGATCGACGACGCGGTCACGTCGGTGCTCGACCGTCTCGTCGAGACCTCGTCCCGGGGCGGTGCATGATGGTCGGCGTGGGGGAACCTGAGGACGCCGCGCTGGCGCACGTGTCATCTGTCGCCGAGGTCGCCGAGATGGGGGCTGCGATCGTCGACGAGGTCGAGAAGGCCATCGTCGGCAAGCGCGCCGCGATCGAGTTGGTCCTCGCCGGTTGGCTGGCCGACGGCCACGTCATCCTCGAGGACCTGCCCGGCCTGGCCAAGACCCTGCTGGCGCGGTCGCTGTCGCACGCGACCGGTGTCGACATGGCGAGGGTGCAGTTCACGCCGGATCTCATGCCCGCCGACGTGACCGGGTCGTCGATCTGGGATCCGTCCCAGAGCGACTTCGTCTTCCGGAGCGGTCCGATCTTCACCAACCTGCTCCTCGGCGACGAGATCAACCGTGCCCCTCCGAAGACCCAAGCGGCGCTCCTCGAGGCGATGGCCGAGCGCCAGGTGACCATCGACGGCGTCACCCACCCGCTCTCGCGCCCGTTCCTCGTGATCGCGACGCAGAACCCCGTCGAGTTCGAGGGGACCTACCCGCTCCCCGAGGCCCAGATGGACCGCTTCCTCCTCCGGGCGCGCCTCGGCTACCCCGACCGAGACGCCGAACGAGAGGTGCTGCGCAGGCGCGTCGAGCGCCAGGTCGACGAACCCACCCTCGACCGCGTGCTCGACCGCGACCGGTTCCTCGCGCTCCAGGCGGCGGTCGAGCGGGTGCACGTCTCGGAGCCGATCATCGGCTACGTCGTCGACCTCGTCACCGCCACCCGCGACGATCCCCAGCTCCAGACCGGCAGCAGCCCTCGTGGCTCGCTGGCGCTGGTCAAGGCGTCGAGGGCGGTCGCCGCCCTGTCCGGCCGCGACTACGTCACCCCCGAGGACATCCAGCGCGTGGCAGTGCCGGCCCTTGCCCACCGTTTGATCCTGCGCCCCGAGCTGTGGGTACGGGGCCTGACGGGCGACGACGTCGTCACCGATCTGCTCGGGAGGGTTCCCACCCCATCGGGCGAGGACGTCGTCGGCGGCGTCGCAGCCTCGTCGTGATCTCCTCGGCCCGTCCGCGCCTGGTGGGCGGGGCGGTCGTCGCGGCACTGGGGCTGGTGCTGGCGATCGTCACCCTGCGGCCCGAGCCGGTCGTGCTCGTCGTGCCGTTCCTCGTGACGACCGCGATGGGGCTCGCGTGGGGTGGCCGACCGTCGATCGCCGTCCAGGTGACCGCGACGCCCGACCGGCTCCTCACCGACGACGAGGTCGTGGTCGAGGCGCGGGTCACGGTCAGCCAGTCCGGGCGCTCGGTCCGGGCGACGCTGATCCCACCGGCCAACCTCGTCCTCGTCGACTGCCGCCCGTCGATCGACGACCTTGTCGACCACGGCGAGGTCACGCTCCGATGGACGCTGCGAGCGACGAGCTGGGGTGGAGTGCGGCGCATCCCGGTCGAGGTCACCGTCGCCGACCGGTTCGGCATGTACGCCACGACGGTCGAGACCGGGTCTGGTCCGCTGAGGGTGCTGCCACGCGAGGAGCACCTGCGCGGGGTGCTCGCGCCGCGCTCGCTGCGGTCGGTGCTGGGTGAGCACCTGTCACGTCAGCGAGGCGACGGCATCGAGTTCTCCGACATGCGGCCGTTCGTCGCCGGCGACCTGGCCCGATCGGTCAACTGGAGGGTCTCGGCCCGCCGCGGCGAGCTGTGGGTCGACGAACGCCACCCCGACCGGAGCGGCGAGGTCGTGCTGTTCATCGACTCGTTCACCTCGGCCGGGCTCGACCGCGACGACACGCTGCGCCGCAGCGTCGAGCTGGCCCGCTCGCTCGCGGCCCGTCACCTCGCCGCCAACGACCGGGTCGGGCTCGTCGACCTCGGCGGCGTCTTCCGCTGGGTGCGCCCGGCCGGCGGCGCCCACCAGCTCTACCGGATCGTCGAGGCGTTGGCCGACTCCGAGATCGTGGAGAGCGTCGTCGACAAGCCGCTGGAGGTCATCCCCGTGCGTGCGCTGCCGCGCAACGGCTTGGTGGTCGCGCTCTCGCCGCTGCTCGACCCCCGCGGCATCGCCACGCTGACGCGCATGCGGGCCCGGTCGCTCGACGTCGCGCTCGTCGAGGTCGCGCCCGAGGAGGTCGTGGTCCGCCGGGAGGATGACCGCGGTGACCTCGCCTACCGGATCTGGACCCTCGACCGCGAGCGGGTCCGGTCGGATCTACGTCGACTCGGCATCGGTGTGGCGACGTGGCGAACCGGTGAGCCGGTCGATCCGGTCCTCGACGAGCTGCTCGTCCACCGGGAGGCGGTGAGCCGATGGGCTCGGTGAGGCTCGCGAGCTCCAGCGCTCCTACGTGGTGGACGGCGGCGATCTCGCTGGCATGCGGCGCCGTGGTCACGACCGTCGTGGTCGTCACCTCCAGCGAGCACGCCGGCCCGGTCGTGCTCGTGTGGCCGGCGCTGGTGGCGCTCGCCGCCGGGCTGGTGGGCGGGTGGCCGGCCCTGGTCACGGCCTCGGCGTGCTTCCAGGTCGGCGCGGTCGCCTGGCTCGTCACCCTGGACGATCGCCCTCCCAGTGCTGCGGTGATCCTGGTCGCGCTCATCGTGTGGCTGTCGTTCGAGGCGGGGATGGCATCGCTGGAGGTGCGCGCCGACACGACGCTGACGACCGCAGCGCTGTGGGCGCGGGTCACCGACCTGGTCGGCCTGGCAGCGGTCGGCGGTGTCGTCGGGATCGTCGCGTTGGCGGTGTCGGCGTCAGGACCCGACGGCGAGACCCTGCTGCTGCGGGGCCTCGGCCTTGCGATCGGCGTCGGTGTCGTCGCCGGCCTGTTGGTCCTCAGTCGCCGTCCGCGCCGGAGCTGAGCCGGGCGAGCTCCCGCGCCACGTTGGCGCGAGCAACCGCGTCGAGGGTGCGTCGACCGACCTCGGTGTGGAAGAGGTATCGGCGCTCGGCGAGCGTCCGCAACGCCTGGCTCCGCCCGAGGCGGAACGTGTCATCGTCGACGTCGGGATGCTCGGCTCTGATGGCCGCGGCGTACTCGTCGTAGCGGCCGGGGGCGGCGGCGAGGATCGCCAGGTCGGCGTCGAGGAGCACCGCCGTGTCGGCGTCGACCGGCGGGCCGTCGCCGGGGATCAGGTGCGACGCGGTCGCCTCGACGCTCGCCGCGACCGCGTCGGCCAGCGCTCGGTCCACGCCGACCTCGGCCAGCGCACGGCGGGCCAGCGATGCGCTCGCTCGCTCGTCATCGCC
>CAZBTQ010000007.1:0-38357 GCA_964494405.1 uncultured Iamiaceae bacterium | reverse complement strand
CAGCCAAACAAGCCGCATGACCCACCCGCGCGAACGTTTCTGGACAGAGCACTAGAGCCGCCGTCTGACGACCAGGCGAGGACCAGGAGGAGGAACGTCGCCGCTGGAGCGACCACGACCATGGCACCAGCGGTGACGGGATCGGTACCAGAGGTCCATGCCCACACCCACGTGGCCAGGTAGGCGACGGCAAGAGCGCTGAACCCCGCGATCGCCCACCACACCGCACGCGATCGCTTCGACGACGACGTGCCACCTCTCCCCGAGCTCAGGGTCCCGCCACTGACCAGGTCGACCGCCAACAGTCCAGACCCGACGACGAAGCAGCCCCAGACCCCCACGACCAGGAGGAGCAGCACCGCCCTGATCATCGGTCGCCGCCGGCCGCCGCCACCGTCAGAACAGCGGTGGGCCGATGAGGACGGGGATGGCGTCTTGGGCGATCTCGACCAGCGGGCCCGGGAACAGGTCGAACCCGATGGCCGCACTTGGCGACCACGGCGAGCTCGTCATTCGGAATCGCCTCACGGCGGTCACCGGGGCTTGAAGGTCGGCACAAGTCAGCGGGTCCGATCAGGACGTCGATCTTCGCAAATGCGTCCACGCAGTGCTCTGCAGTGAGAACAGTCTGTGGATCGACCAACACTCCAGAACATGCGAAAGCCGTCATCGGGTAGGACGAGGGTGTATTTCGATCAAGAGCTGCAACTAGGATGGCCGGGGCAGCCTCGTTGATGGACGCAAGATGTTGTGACTGGCGAGATGCGAGGTGACGAGCCAGCAAGTAGAGGTTGTTGCGACCAGGAGCAGAAATCTAAGGCTCCAGCCGGAGAATCTGTCCGATTTCCGCAACGAACTGTTCACCTCGATACTCGTACTCCACACGAAGCCCATCGACTTGACCTTCGCTGGCAATGAGTTCAAGGGCAATGCGGAGTCGTGCTGTGTCACCTGGCCGAATCGCGACATCCGGGAAGTCCTCAACTTCATAGAGTCCCTCCGGATCCCATCCGTGCATCATCCCAGTCGGTGATGGTTCCGGTGGATAGCGCATTCCAGCTCCAACCCACTCAACGCCGCGTATGTCCATCGGTTCCAAGGACAACAGCCTGATGACACCGTCGCCACCATTCTGGACGGGCGTGAAGTTGAACGTAACCACGTCTCCTGGGACACGACCCGCCCACCAAGTCTCAATCCCCTCGCCAACGACCAGCGGGCCTGCATGTTCGTCGGATTCGGGCTGAGTGGATACTGAACTAGCTGGCCCTTCTGATGCACTACAACTCATAGATAGAACCGAAATGAGCACAAGGCTCAGCGCTATGAGGTGTCCGCGACCGAACATGACCCTGCTACTTGTGCGCCTCGACTCTGTACGCGAAGACCGGATCCCAGATCGAAGCCGCATCGACTCTCCTCCGCAGTGGGCTCGACGGGCTTCTAGACGATTCCCCCCGCCAGGGACACGAATAGCGGACCACACTGATCTGAGTGCTGCAAGTAGGGCGTCGTGAGCACTTCGACGCCGAGAACTCGACCTGTCCACGCTCGCCACAGAGAAGTACCGGGACGCCGCTCGGCGTCTCTCCGAGTCAGAACAGCGGTGGGCCGATGAGGACGGGGATGGCGTCTTGGGCGATCTCGACCAGCGGGCCCGGGAAGAGGCCGAACCCGATCGTGGCCAGCAGGCAGAGGCCGATGGCCGTGCCGGCCGTGAGCGGGATGTCGACCTTCGGGCCGGCGGGCGCGTCGTCCTCGGCGTCGTCGTCGTGGTCGCTCGACAGGTACATCGACACGATGATCTTCAGGTAGAGCACCGCGGCGACCACCGACACCACCATGGCGATGAGCGCCAGCCAGAAGCTGCGGGCGTCGACCGCCGCGCCGATCACGTAGAACTTGGCGAAGAAGCCCGACGTCAACGGCACGCCCGCCTGCGACAGCAGGAACACCGTGAACGTGAGCGCCAGGCCAGGGCGCCGACGTGACAGGCCCTTGAAGTCGTCGAGCGCGGTCGCGGCGTCGCCACGGCCCGCGACGAGGGTGACCACGCCGAAGCTGCCGGCAACCATGAACACGTACGACGCCAGGTAGAACACCATCGCCTGGATGCCCTGCGGCGTGGCCGCCTGGAGGGCGACGAGCAGGAAGCCGGCGTGGCTGATCGACGAGTACGCCAGCATCCGCTTCACGTCGGTCTGCACGATCGCCAGCCCGGCGCCCACCACCATGGTGAGCACCGCGAGGGCGTAGACCATCGGCTGCCAGTCGACCGAGTAGGTGTTGAGCGCCAGGTAGAAGACCCGGACCATGCCGGCGAACGCGCCGACCTTCACGGCCGACGCCATGTAGGCGGTGACCGGCGTGGGGGCACCCTGGTACACGTCGGGCGTCCACCCCTGGAACGGCACCGCCGAGATCTTGAACCCGAAGCCCACCAGCAGCATCGCCATGCCGAGCATCAGCACGCCGTCGCGCAGCAGCACCTGGGTGGCCAGGAAGTCGGCGATGTCGACGAGGTTCGTCGACCCGGTGGCGCCGTAGACCATGGCGATGCCGTAGAGGAAGAACGCCGATGAGAACGCGCCGACGATGAAGTACTTGAAGCCGGCCTCCTGTGACTCGACCCGACGGCGGTGCATCGCGGCCATCACGTACACGGCGATCGACAGCGCCTCGAGGCCGAGGAACAGCACGATCAGGTCGTTGGCCGACGCCATCAGCGCGCCGCCAGCCGCGGACAGCAGCATCAGCGCGTACATCTCGGGACCGTCGAGGTCCTCGCGGCGCAGGTAGTCGTCGAGCAGCAGCGCGGCGAGGATCACGGCGATGGCGATCAGGCCGGTGGCGACGACCGAGAAGCCGTCGATGCCGATCGCACCGCCGACCGCGGAGAACGGCCCGCGCTCGGGGTCCTGCACCCGCTGCCACACCGGCACGCTGGCGACGATCGTGGCCAGCGCGGTGATGATGGTGAACCCGGCGTTCGCGCCGGGGGCCCGCATGCCCTTCGCCAGCGAGCTGACGGTGAGCAGCAGGATGCCGCCGAGGGCGAGGATGATCATCGGCCACAGGGCCGACCACTGGACCTCGGGCGTCTCGAGCGGCACGACGTCGCCAGCCTGTGCGAAGACGCCTGCGAGCACGCCGGGGAGAGCAGCAACGGTGGCGATCACTCGTGCTCCTCCTCGCTCGTGTCGGGGTCGTCGGTGGCAGTGTCATCCGTGGCGCTGTCGTCCTCCGCGTGCGAGCCCTCGGCGTCAGGGTCCTCGCCGTGCTCGTCGACCTCGACCGCGGACAGGTCGCCGCCGTAGGGCTCGGGACCGGTGGACTCGGTGAAGCCGGGCACGTTCGCCTCGATGTGGTCGACCAGCGCGGCGACCGACGGCTCGATCCGTTCGAGCACCGGCTTGGGGTACACGCCCATGAACACGATGAGGAAGAGCAACGGGAGCAGCACCAGGCCCTCGGTCCAGCGCAGCTCGCGGAACTCGGCGTTGTCCTCGTCGACCTCGCCGTGGAACACGCGCTGGTAGGCCCACAGCAGGTAGATGGCGGCGAGGATGACGCCGACCGCGGCCACCACGGCCCACCACCGTGCCGACGCGAACGCACCGATGAGGATGAGGAACTCGCCGACGAAGCCGTTGAGGCCGGGGACGCCGATCGACGACAGCATCACCAGGGTGAAGACCCCGGCGAAGATCGGCGCCACCTTCTGGAGCCCGACCAGCTCGGCGATCTGGCGGGTGTGGCGCCGCTCGTAGATCCACCCGACGAGGATGAACAGCGCGCCGGTGGACACGCCGTGGTTGACCATCTGGAGCACGCCGCCCTGGAGGCCCTGGGAGTTGATGGCGAAGATGCCGAGCACGATGAAGCCCATGTGCGCGACCGACGAGTACGCCACGAGCCGCTTCAGGTCGCGCTGCATCGTGGCGACGACCGCGCCGTAGATGATGCCGATCACGCCGAGCGTGAGCAGCAGCGGTGCGAAGTAGACCGACGCCTCGGGGAACAGGAACAGGCCGAAGCGGATCATCCCGTAGGTGCCGAGCTTCAGCAAGACCGCGGCCAGGATCACCGAACCGGCGGTGGGGGCCTCGGTGTGGGCGTCGGGCAGCCAGGTGTGCACCGGGAACAGCGGGACCTTCACAGCGAAGGCGATGGTGAACGCGAGGAACAGCCAGCGGGCGGTCTCGGTGGCGATCGCCTGGTTGGTGGCGAGCTCGACGATGTCGAAGGTGATGCCCGCGCCGGTGCCCTGCGCGTTGAGGATCGCGGTGGCCACGATGGCGACGAGCAGGAACGCCGAACCGAACATCGTGTAGAGGAAGAACTTCATGGCGGCGTAGACCCGCTCGCCATGTCCCCACGCGCCGATCAGGAAGTACATCGGGACGAGGACGACCTCGAAGAACACGAAGAACAGGAACAGGTCGAGCGAGACGAACGCGCCGATCGAACCGGCTTCGAGCAGCAACAGCCACGCGTAGTACGCCTTGGAGTCGTGGTCGGGCGTGGCGGCGAACAGCGAGATCGGGAAGATGATCGCGGTGAGGACCACCAGGAACAGCGAGATCCCGTCGATGCCGAGCGACCACGAGATGCCGAGCTCGGAGATCCACGGCTGGTGGGAGAGGAACTGGAACCCCTCGTGGTGGCGATCGAACGCGGCAAGCACGTAGATGCTGAGCGCAGCGACGGCCACCGTGGTGAGGATGGCGACCTGGCGCACGGTGTCGGTGCGGCGTGACGGCAGGACGGCAACCAGGAGCGCCCCGAGCGCCGGCAGAACGATCAGCGTCGTGAGCAGCGGGAAGGGCTGGGCCGCCGCCAGCACGGGGGTCGAGGCCAAGAGCGTGGACAGGGTCATCTAGAAGCTCGCCCTCGTGAGGAACCAGACACCGACGAGCACGGCGCCCACCCCGATGGCGAGCGCGTAGGTGCGGACGTATCCGGTCTGGACGGTGCGCAGCGCCGTGCCGCCGGCACGCACGCCCGCGGCGACGCCGTTGACGGCACCGTCGATGATGTTCTTGTCGAACCACGCGACCCACTCGAACAGCTGGCGACCAGGGCCGCCCACGATCCGACCGAAGGTGGAGTCGATCCACCACCCCTCGGCGAAGGGGCGCAGCTCGACCTTGGCCGGGTCGACGCGGCGCAGCAGGTAGATGAACACCGCGATGGCGATGCCGGCGACCGACAGCAGGGTCGAGAACATGGCGATGGCCCACTTGGTGCTCGCCCCCAGCTCGAGGTGGGCCTCGTTGCCGAACAGCGACGGTTCGAGCCAGTGCTCGAGGTAGTGCCAGTCGGGCGTGAAGGGGAGGTTCAGGCCGCCGGCCAACAGCGCCGCGACGGCGAGGACCACCAGCGGGATCGTCATCAGCGCCGGTGACTCGTGGGGCGTGACCCCGCCCGCATGGGCATCGGCGTCGTCGCCGTGATCGGCGTCGGCGTGCGCGGCGTCTGCGGCCTCGCCCTCGGCGGCCGCGGCCACCTCGTCGGCGTGGTCGGCGGTCTCCCAGTGGCGCTCGCCGAAGAAGACCATGAACACCTGGCGGCTCATGTAGAACGCGGTGAGCAGCGCGGCGATCGAGCCGAGCAGCCAGATCGCCTTCGAGTCCTGCCAGGCGTAGATGAGGATCTCGTCCTTGGACCAGAAGCCCGAGAACGGCGGGATGCCCGCGATCGACAGCCACCCGATGATGAACGTGACCGCGGTGACGGGCATGAACCGGAAGAGCCCGCCCATCTTGCGCATGTCCTGCTCGTCGTGCATCCCGTGGATGACCGAACCCGATCCGAGGAAGAGCAGCGCCTTGAAGAACGCGTGGGTGATGACGTGGAACATCGCCGCCACGTACGCCCCGGAGCCGATGGCGAAGAACATGAAGCCGAGCTGGCTCACCGTGGAATAGGCCAGCACCTTCTTGATGTCGGTCTGGGCGACGGCGATGGTCGCCGCGACCAGCGCGGTGAGCACGCCCACCCACGCGATGAGCGTGGGAACCCACTCGTAGGAGGCGCCGATGACCGGGCTGATGCGGAACATCAGGTACACGCCGGCGGTGACCATGGTGGCGGCGTGGATGAGCGCCGACACGGGCGTGGGGCCGGCCATGGCGTCGGGCAGCCACACGAACAGCGGGATCTGCGCCGACTTGCCGACGGCGCCGACGAACAGGAGCAGCGCGATGCCGGTGGCGGTGACCGCGGCGATGTCGCCCGCGGCCGAGGCGCTCAACAGGTCGGCGTAGGACAGCGACCCGAGCGTCACGAAGGTGAGGAACATGGCGAGCATGAAGCCCCAGTCACCGATGCGGTTGGTGACGAACGCCTTCTTGCCGGCGGTGGCGTTGGCGGGGTTGGTGAACCAGAACGAGATGAGCAGGTACGAACAGGTGCCCACGCCCTCCCAGCCGAGGAAGGTCATCAGCAGGTTGTCGCCGAGCACCAGCACGAGCATCGAGGCGACGAACAGGTTGAGGTAGAGGAAGAACTTCGAGAACTTCGGGTCCCCGTGCATGTACCCGATCGAGTACAGGTGGATCAGCGACGCGACCCCGGTGATGAACAGCGCCATCGTGATCGAGAGCGGGTCGACGAGGAACCCGGCATCGACCGTCAGGTTGCCGGCGGGCACCCACTCGAACAGGACCTGGTGGAAGAACCGGTCATCCTCGGGCCGGTCGTACAGACCGAAGAAGACGGCGACGGTGGCCAGGAACGAGCCGCCGACCGCGGCGGTGGCGAGCCAACCCGCGAGCGGCTCGCCGAGGCGGCGACCCAGCACGAGGATCGCGAGGAAGCCGGCGAGGGGCAGGGCAGGGATGAGCCAGACGAGATCGAGCATGGTGCGGGGTCAGCCTTTGAGGAGCGCGATGTCGTCGGCGGTGGCATCGGGCTGGCGCCGCATGATCGCCACGATGATCGCGAGGCCCACCACGACCTCGACCGCGGCGACGACGAGCACGAAGAAGACGACCGACTGCCCGCCGATGTCGCCGAGCATGCGGGAGAAGGTGACGAAGGTGAGGTTCACCGCGTTGAGCATCAGCTCGACGCACATGAACATCACCAGCGGGTTGCGGCGGATCAGCAGGCCGACGCCGCCGATGCAGAACAGCGCAGCGCCGAGCACGAGGTACCAGGACTCGGTGACGATCACGTGCTCGCCTCCGAGTCGGTGCCGTCGATCGCGTCGTCGCTGTTCGGGGCCCGCCGCACGAGCACGACCGCGCCGACGACGGCGATGGTCAGCAGCAGCGCGGTGGCCTCGAAGGCGACGACGTAGTCGGTGAACAGGCTGCGGCCGAGCAGCACGACGTTGGTGTTGAAGCCCTCGTCGAACAGCATGTCGCCGCGCAACCCGGTGAGCGAGCTACCGCCGGCGAGCAGGGCCACGAGCAGCATCCCGAAGAACAGGGCGCCACCGATGATCGCCGCAGGTCGTTGGCCGCGCAGGGGCTCGATGCTGAGGTCCTCGTCGCGGTCGACGCCGAGCAGCATCAAGACGAACAGGAAGAGCACCACGACGGCGCCGGCGTAGACGATCACCTGCACGGCGGCGAGGAAGTGGGCCTCTTGGGCGATGAACAGGACGGCGACACCGAAGAGCGTGGCCACCAGGCACAGCGCGGCTCGAGTGGTGTTGGGCGTGAGGACGACGCCGAGCGCGCCGCCCAGCACGACGACGGCTCCGATGACGAAGACGATGAGCTCGACCATCAGTGGTGACCCCCGCCGTGGTCTGGGCCGCCGTGATCAGGGTCGCCGTGACCGGCGTGCGCGGCAGCCTCCGCCGCGGCGGCCTCGGCGGCCGCCTGCTCGTCGTCGAGGAGGCGATCCTCGGCCTCGCCGCGCTGTCCACGCTCGGGGCGACGGATGCCCCAGCCGAGCTCGCTCCCCCACGCCACGAGCCCCGTGTGCTCGACGTCGCCACTCGGCGACGTGGCGCGCATCCACGCGGAGGTGTGCTCGTCCTCGCCCGGACGCCAGTCCTCCCACGGCAGGTGCTGGGGGCGGCCGTCGTCGTCGACCACCAGCTCGGCCTTGGTGTAGATGGCGTCGTCGCGGTTGGTGAACGAGAACTCGAACAGCTTCGACTCGGTGATGGCCTCGGTGGGGCACGCCTCGACGCACAGGTCGCAGTGGATGCACCGCAGGTAGTTGATCTCGTAGACGAAGCCGTAGCGCTCGCCGGCCGAGACCGGGTCGTCGACGGGGTTCTCCTCGCCGCGCACGTAGATGCAGCGGGCGGGGCACACTCCGGCGCACAGCTCGCAGCCGATGCACTTCTCCATGCCGTCGTCGTAGCGGTTGAGGACGTGGCGGCCGTGCAGGCGCTCGGCCTTGGGTCGCTTGGCCTCGGGGTACGGGACCGTGACGGTCGCGCCCGTGTCGGTGCGCTTGAAGAGCTTGCCGAAGGTGACGGCGAATCCGTCCAGGACGCCCATCAGGCCACCTCCTCCTCGAGCCGGTTCCGCCGTGCGGTGTTGATCGCCGTGGTGAGCAGCGCCGCGCCGAGGGCCATCACGCCGATGCTCACCCCGAGGACCAGCGGCATGTTCCAGCTCTGGTCGCGCGCCACCTGGATGGCGGCGAGCAGCAGCAACCATCCGAGTGCGATCGGGATCAGCACCTTCCAACCCAGGTCCATCAGCTGGTCGTAGCGGAACCGGGGCAGCGTGGCCCGCGCCCACACCGCAGCGAACAGGAACAGGAGGACCTTGAGGAACATCCACACGCTCGGCCACACGGGGTGCAGGATCGCGGGCCCGAAGATCGGGCCGGTGGGGCCACCGAGGAACAAGGTGGCCATGATCGCCGACATGGTGATGAGGTTCATGTACTCGGCCAGGTAGAAGTGGCCGAAGCGGATCGAGCTGTACTCGGTGTTGAATCCGCCGGTGAGCTCCTGCTCGGCCTCGACCAGATCGAAGGGCGAGCGGTTCAGCTCGGCGGTCGCGGCGATCAGGAAGATCACGAACGGCACGATGCCGGTGACGACGACGTTCCAGCTCGGGATGATGCCGAAGAACCCCTCGCCGGCCTGGGCGAGGACGATGTCGTGGGTCGACAGGCTGCCGGACACGAGCACCACGGCCACGAGCGACAGGCCGAGCGCCGCCTCGTAGGAGATGGCCTGGGCGGTGGCGCGCACCGCGGAGATGAGCGGGTACTTCGAGCCGGACGACCAACCGGCGAGCATCATGCCGTAGACGCCGATCGACGACATCGCCAGCAGCACGAGGAACCCGATCTGGGGGTCGGCGAGCTGGAAGTAGGTGTCGTGGCCGAACCACGAGACCACGCCGTCGTTGTTCTGGAAGTCGCCGCCGAGCGGGACGATGCCGAAGCTGACGAAGGCCGGCACGAGCGCGAGGAACGGCGCGAGCCCGAAGATCAGCCGGTCGGCCTTCGACGGGATGAGGTCCTGCTTGAAGATCAGCTTGATGCCGTCAGCGAGCGTCTGGAGCAGACCCCACGGTCCGGCCATGTTCGGCCCGACGCGGTTCTGGAGGTCGGCGATGACCTTGCGCTCGAACCAGATCATCAAGATGACGGCGACGAGCATGATGCCGAACGTCAGGACCGTCTTGAACAGGACGATCAGGACCTCGGCGAGGCCGATGTCGCCGATGAGGAGCGGGTCGCCGAACACCTAGAGCACCTCGACCCTGACGTCGACCGCGACCGCGTCGGTGAGCAGGTCGGCCACCCTCGCACCCTGGTTGACGATGACCACCGCTCGGCCGCGTGGCACCGACGCGTCTGAAGCGACGGGGACGACCACCGAGCCGGCGGCCGACTCGACCCGCACGTCGGTGCCCTCGGCGACACCGACCTTGTCGAAGTCGATGGGGTGCAGGCGCACGCTCGGCCCGGGGGCCAGCGGTGCGAGCGACGGGCTGTGGGTGACGGTCGTGCCGTGGTCGTAGAGCCGCCGGCGGGTGATCAGCCGCAGGGAGTAGGCGTCGTCGGGCCCGGGCGAGGTCGTGACGGCGGGCGCCACGAACTCGAGCGCCGCGGGGCGGGCGGGCCCAGCTGGAGCGGGCTCGACAGACCCCTCGTCGGTGCCCTCGGCATCGTCGTCGTCGGATTCCGCAGCCTCGACG
The DNA here is from genome assembly GCA_964494405.1 of uncultured Iamiaceae bacterium. Lineage (GTDB taxonomy): Bacteria > Actinomycetota > Acidimicrobiia > Acidimicrobiales > SKKL01 > Actinomarinicola. Next base: position 28,227 of record CAZBTQ010000007.1, on the reverse strand, counting down.
TCGGCCGCGGCCGACTCGGTGAGCTCGGCCTCGGTGGACTCGCCGCCTTCGGCTGCGGTCTCGGCCACGTCGGCCGCGTCGGTGGTGGTGGGAGCGTCGCCGGGCGCATCCTCATCCGATGGAGGGGTGTCGGAAGACTGAGTGTCGGACTCCTGGGTGTCAGATGCGGTGGCGCTGCCCAGGGTGACCGCGGTGGCGGCCGGAGGTGCGAGCACCCCGTCGGAGTTGGCGGGCCGGTCGAGCACCGCGGCGTCGAGTCCGGCGTGCACGGGGCTGAGCGAGACGACCTCGGCCCAGATCTCCTCGGCCGACTCCACACCGAGGTCGGTGCCCAGACGGCGGGCGATCGACGCGGCGATCGACCAGTCGGTCTGCGCGGTGCCGGGCGAGGTGACCCGCTGCACGACGCGGCTGACCCGACCTTCGATGTTGGTGGTGGTGCCGTCGGTCTCGGCGAAGCCCGCGGCGGGAAGCACCACGTCGGCCTTCGCGACCGAGTCGGTGAGGAAGCGGTCGACGGCGACGATGCTGCGAGCACCGGCGAGGGCACGGGCGGCGAGGTCGGAGTCGGGGAAGTCCGACAGCGGGTCGGCACCGAGCAGCACCAGGGTGTCGATGCGGCCCTCGGCCGCGGCGGTGAGGATCCCGTGGGCGTCGAGGCCGACCTCGGCGGGCACCGAGCCCCAGGCCGCCTCGAACCACTCGCGACCGTCGTCGAGGCGGACACGACCGGGGAGCAGCCCGGGCGACAGGCCCATGTCGATGGCGCCCATCACGTTGCCGCGGCGCAGCGCCGGCAGGAAGCGGGCCTCGGGCCGGGCCTCGTGCAGCACCGCCGCGGCTTCGGCGGTGACGGCGGCGGACTCGGCGAGCGATCCGCGCCCGACCACGACGCTGAGCGGGCCTTCGGTGCGCAGCAGCTCAGCCGCGGTGGCCAGCACGTCCGGCTCGACACCGCCGACGGCCTTGGAGGTGTCGCCGTCGAGGATGGCACGCACCACCTCGGCGGTGTGGCCGGGGATCGGGTGCAACGACGCCGACGCCAGCGACGACAGGCCGGTCGGCGTGGGGGTGATCTCGACCAGGCGGGCGCCGTCCTTGGTGAGCGCGTGGCGCAACCGCAGGTAGAGCACGCCGAGCTCTTCCTTCGGGTCGGGCCCGACGAGGACGATGGTGCCGCCTGGCTCGCAGGTCTGGTCGATGGTGGCGCGAGGCAGCCCGAGCACGAGCTCGGCCGGCAGGCCGTCGCCGAGCTGGGCGTCGACGTGGTCGGTGCCGATGACGCCCTTGGCGAGCTTCGCCCAGGCGTAGGCGTCCTCGTTGGTGAGGCGCGCACCGCCGAGCACCGCCACGCTGCCCGGTCCTCCGCTGTCGATCGCGGCGCGCAGCACGTCCGCCGCTGCGCCGAGCGCATCGGACCAGCGCACCGCCGCCAGCTCGCCGTCGCGGCGGACCATCGGGCTCGACAGCCGGTCCTCGGAGTGGATCTGCTCGAAGCTGAATCGCCCCTTGTCGCACAGCCAACCCCAGTTGACCGGGTCGGAATCGACGCCCTCGTAGCGCAGCACCCGGTTGCGGGAGGTCTGCACGGTGAGCCGGCAACCGACCGAGCAGCCCTGGCAGGTGGACTCGGCCTTCTCGAGGTCCCACGGCCGGGCCTTGAAGCGGTACGGGGTGGCGGTGAGCGCGCCCACCGGGCAGATCTGCACGGTGTTGCCGCTGAAGTACGACGCGAACGGGTGGTCGGGGAACGTGTTGACCTCGGTCTGGTTCCCGCGGTGCATGAAGTGGATCAGCGGGTCGCCGGCCACCTCGTCGGCGAAGCGGGTGCAGCGGTCGCACAGGATGCAGCGCTCGCGGTCGAGGGTGACGACGGGGCTGATCGAGATCGGCTTCTCGAAGTGGCGCTTCTCCTCGACGAAGCGGCTCTCGCCCGGCCCGTGGCTGTACGCCTGGTCCTGGAGCGGGCACTCGCCGCCCTGGTCGCACACCGGGCAGTCGAGCGGGTGGTTGATGAGGAAGTGCTCGAGCATCCCCTCCTGCACCTGCTTGGACAGCTCGGACTCGGTGTCGATCGCCATGCCGTCGGAGACCGCGATCATGCACGACGGCTGGAGCGCCATCCCCCGGCCCGTGTCGACCTCGACGATGCACTGCCGGCACTTGCCGACCGGGGTCATCCGGTGGTGGTAGCAGAACCGCGGGATGTAGACGCCGTGGCGCTCGGCCGCGTCGATGAGCTGCTCGCCCTTGTTGGCGGTGACCTCGCGGCCGTTGAGCGTGATCTTCACGGTGTCTTTGGAAACCGTGTCTTTGGAAACCGTGTCCTTCGAGGTGTCGGTCACGAGGCACCTCCCGCTGAACTCGTGGTGAGCATGACGGGGATGGAGACCGGCGCGTCGACGTTGCCGGCGACGCGCTCCTCGAACTCGTCGGGGAACAGGGTGAGCGCCGAGTGGATCGCCGTGTAGCACGACGGGCCGACGAAGCAGATGGTGGTCATCTTGAACGGGAACGGGACCGCCTCGATGCCGAGACGCTCGGACGCGGCGTGGGGGAAGTCACCGGGGCAGATCGTGCCGCCCGCCTGGAACAGCATCTCGAGGTCGCGGCGGGTGCCGACGCCGTCGACGACGCGCCGCAGGATCCGCTCCAACCAGGTGGAGCCCTCCCGACACGGGGTGCACTGGCCGCACGACTCGTGGGCGTAGAAGCGCACCAGCGACAGGGCGGCGAGCGGGATGTCGGTGGTGTCGTCCATCACCATCACCGCACCCGAGCCGAGCATCGACCCGGCCGCGCCCACCGGGCGCGACTCGAACGGCAGGTCGAGCTGGTCGGGGAGGAACCACGGCGCCGAGCCGCCGCCCGGCACGAACGCCTTGAGCTCGCGGCCATCGCGCATGCCGCCGCAGAACTCCTCGCCGAAGATCAGGTCGCGGAAGGTGGTGGTGCCGTTGATGATCTCGTACACGCCGGGGCGCTGCACGTGGCCCGACACCGCGACCATGCGGGTGCCGGGCGAGGTCTCGGTGCCGATCGCCGCGAACGCCGACGCGCCGTTGCGCAGGATCCACGGCATGTTCGACAACGTCTCGACGTTGTTGACGATGGTGGGCTTGCCGTAGAGGCCGATGGCGGCGGGGAAGAACGGCGGCTTGAGCCGCGGCTCGCCCCGATTGCCCTCGAGGCTCTCGATGAGCGCGGTCTCCTCGCCGACCACGTAGGCGCCCGCGCCCCAGTGCAGGACGATGTCGACCGAGAAGTCCGAGCCCAAGATGTTGCGGCCGATGTAGCCGGCGGCGTAGGCCTCGTTCAGTGCCGTGGCGACGCGCTCCTGGGCGAGCGCCATCTCGCCGCGGATGTAGAGGAACACCTGGCTGAGGCCCACCGCGTAGGCGGCGATGAGGCAGCCCTCGATGAGCTGGTGGGGATCGCGCTCCATGAGGAGCCGGTCCTTGTAGGTGCCGGGCTCGGACTCGTCGCCGTTGACGACCAGGTAGCGGGGGTACACGTCCTCGGGCATCAGGCCCCACTTGACGCCGGCCGGGAACCCGGCGCCGCCACGTCCGAGCACGGTGGCGCCGCGGACCTCGTCGTGCACCTCGGACGGGGCCTTGGCGAGGGCGGCCTTCAGCCCCTCGTAGCCATCGGTGGCCAGGTAGCGCTCGAGCGTGAACGAGTCGTCGTACTCGAAGCGACCGGTGACGATGCGCGGGCGGTCGCCGTCGGCGAAGTAGCCCGCGGCGTGGGAGTAGGTGCCCTCGAAGCCGCTCACGCGTCAGCCCCCTGGCTGTCGGGAGCCGTCGGCTCGGGGAACCACGCCGGGCGGCCACCGGCCTGCTCGGGCGGCACCGGCTTCACCCAACGATCGGCGGGGATGGTCTGGCGGACGCGTGCGACGGTGCCGTGGTCGGGGATCTCGTCGGCGAGGCGACCGGCAGCGAGGTCGTCGAGCAGCGTGTCGAGCTGGTCGGTGGTGACCCGGAAGCGGTGGCGGTAGTTGACCTGGAGGCACGGCGCCTCGGTGCAGGCGGCCTGGCACTCGGCGCGTTCGAGGGTGATCGCGCCGTCGTCGGTGGTGCCACCGACGCGGATGCCGAGACGCTGCTCGGCGTGGGAGATCAGCTCCTCGGCGCCGAGCAGGGCGCACGACAGGGTGCCGCAGATGTTCACGACGTAGCGGCCCACGGGGTGGAACTTGAACATCTCGTAGAAGGTGGCGGTGCCGTACACCTCGGCCGGGGTGACCTCGACCAGCTCGGCCAGGTGCTCCATGGCGTCGTCGGCCACGTAGCCGTCCTGCTCCTGGGCGAGGTGCAGCAACGGGATGAGCGCCGACTTCTTGCGGGGATAGCGGGCGATGATCTCGCGGGCGGTGACGAGGTTGGCCTCGGACAGGCGTGCCACTAGCGGTCGACCTCCCCGAGGATCGGGTCGACCGAGGAGATGATGGCGACGGCGTCGGCGATGAATCGGTCGTGCATGAGGTGGGGCAAGGTCTGGAGGTTCACGAACGACGGCCCGCGGATGTGCATGCGCATCGGCTTGGCCGAGCCGTCCGAGACGATGTAGCAGCCGAGCTCGCCGCGGGGCGACTCGACGGCCGCGTAGGCCTCGCCCTCGGGCACCTTGAAGCCCTCGGTGAAGATCTTGAAGTGGTGGATGAGCGCCTCCATCGACTGGTCGATGCGGGCGCGGGGCGGCGGGGTGACCTTCTTGTCCTGGATGCGGTAGTCGCCACCCGGCATCTTGTCGAGGATCTGGTGGACGATGCGGATCGACTCGCGGATCTCGGCCAGGCGGATGGCGTAGCGGTCGAAGCAGTCGCCGTAGGTGCCGACGATGACGTCGAAGTCGACCTCGTCGTAGGCCAGGTACGGCTCGTCGCGGCGCAGGTCCCAGGCGTAGCCGGTGGAGCGCAGCAGCGGACCGGTGGTGCCGAGCGCCAGGGCCTCCGCGGTGGACAGCACGCCGACGCCCTGGAGGCGGTTGCGCCAGATCGGCTGGCCGGTGAGGAGCGTGTCGTACTCCTCGAGGCGCGGCGGGATCATGTCGAGGAGGCGCAGCACGTCGTCGCGCCAGCCGTCGGGCAGGTCGGCGGCCACGCCACCGGGGCGGATGTAGTTGTGGTTCATCCGCAGGCCCGTGACCTTCTCGAAGAACCGCAGCACCTCTTCGCGCTCGCGCCAGCCGTAGAGCATCATCGACACGGCACCGAGGTCCATGCCGTTGGTGGCCATGAACAGCAGGTGCGACGACATGCGGTTCAGCTCGGTCATCAGCATGCGGATCCACGTCGCGCGGGCGGGGATCTCGATGCCGAGCAGCGTCTCGGTGGCGAGGCTGAACACCAGCTCGTTGAACAGCGGCGACGCGTAGTCCATCCGCGTCGTGTTGGTTGGGCCCTGGAGGTAGGTGAGCTCCTCGCCCGTCTTCTCCATGCCGGTGTGCAGGTAGCCGATGACCGGCTTGGTGCGCAGCACCTGCTCGCCGCGCAGCTCGACCATCAGCCGCAGCACGCCGTGGGTCGACGGGTGCTGGGGCCCCATGTTGAGGATCATCGTGTCGTCGTCGGCGGTGGCTTCGTCCTGGTAGCGACGGGCCTCGGCCTCGGACATGCGCAGCACCGCTCCGCGCTCGATCAAGCCCTGGATCGCGCTGGTGCGCGACACGGACAGCAGCTCCTGGGCGCCCTGATCGAGTCCGCGTGGGATGTCGGTGGTGGTCATGGGGTCTCGCGTGTGGATCGCGTCGTTCGGGTGGTGGGGAGGGGCGTCAGCGTGGAGCCGGCGCGTCCTTGAACTGCACGGGGATGCGCCCGACGGAGTAGTCGCGGCGCAGTGGGTGGCCCTCCCAGTCCTCGGGCATCAGGATGCGTGAGGGGTCGGGGTGGCCGTCGAAGACGATGCCGAACATGTCGTAGACCTCGCGCTCGAGGGCTTCGGAGCCGGGATGGAGCTCGAACAGGGTCGGCACCGTGGTGTCGGACTCGGGCACCTGCACCCGCAGGCGGATGCGCTGGCGCTCGGCGTGGTTGATGAGGCCGACGACGAGCTCGAAGCGTTCGGGTTCGACGCCGTCTGGCAGGTCGTTGCGGCCGGGGTGGCGCAGGTAGTCGGCGGCGGTGACGTCGAGGCACTGGTGGTAGCCGTCGTCGATGAGCGCCTTCACGAGGTCGAGGTACTGCTCGCGGCTCGGGTGCAGCACGATCTCGCCGCGCGGGTGGGTGACGGGCACGCCGTGCACCAGCTCGGGCTGGGTCGCGGTCTCTACGTCGGCTTCGCCGGTCCCTCCGGTGGTCGCGTCGTCGGCCATCAGCGGGTTCCGATGGTGACGGGGGCGGCCTGGCCGTCGCGCTGGTCGACGGTGATGCCCGCTCCGCCACCGGAGCCGTCGCGGCGGCGCAGCAGCTCGCCGGTCTCGATGCCGTGGTGCATGGTGAGGATGGCGTGCATCAGGGTCTCGGGCCCGGGCGGGCAGCCGGGGGCGTACACGTCGACGGGCACGATCTGGTCGACGCCCTGGACGATCGCGTAGTTGTTGAACATGCCGCCGGTGGAGGCGCAGACGCCCATCGAGATGACCCACTTCGGGTCGAGCATCTGGTCGTAGATCTGGCGGAGGACCGGCGCCATCTTCTGGGACACGCGGCCCGCCACGATCATCACGTCGGCCTGGCGCGGCGAGGCCCGGAAGACCTCCATGCCGTAGCGGGCGAGGTCGAAGTGCGGGCCGCCGGTGGCCATCATCTCGATGGCGCAACAGGCCAGGCCGAACTGCGCCGGCCACGAGCTGCGCGCACGCGACCAGCGCACGACGTCTTCGAGCCTGCCGGTGAGGAAGTTGTGCTCCAGACCACCGATGCCCTCCTCGAGGAAGCCTCCGGGCTTGGGCATCAGGCCACCTCCTCCGCCGGTGGCGCGGCGACCCCGAGCTCGCGGCCTTCGAGGCCGACGCGCCGGATCGTGCTGGTGGACGTGCGGCCCGGATCGACGACGTGGCGCTTGCGGACCAGGTCGATCGGGCCCCAGTCGAGGGCGCCCTTGCTGAGCAGGTAGACGAACGACTCGAACACCGCCGCGGCGAAGACGACGATGGCGACCAGGCCGAACAGGCTCAGCTCGCGGTACACCGAGGCGAACGGGTACAAGAAGATGACCTCGATGTCGAACACCACGAAGATCATGGCGATCAGGTAGAAGCGCACCGGGAACCGCTCGGGCGTGTCCTTCTGGGGGACGATGCCCGACTCGTAGGGCGAGGTCTGCACCGGGTACGGCCGCGGCGGGTTGACCAGCCGCGACATGGTGACGTTGACGAGGCCGAACAACGCGGCCAGGACGGCGATGGCGAGGAGGGGGAGGTACTGACCCACGGGTCAGACCTCCACGAGCTCGTCGTTGCGCTCGCGGTTTTCCGCCTCCCGCTTGTCGCGGCGGTGCAGCACGTTCGCGGTGATGCCGAACACGATCATCGACACGATGCTGAACACCGCAGGACGCACGCGCAGGTTGCCGATGTTGCGCTCGAGGATGACCGCGATCTCGGGCTGCTGGGGATCGGCCTCGGGCACCGGTGGCGCCTCACCCGGCTGGGTCTCGCCCGGGTCGACCGCACCTTGGACCCGCACGACGGCATAGTGCGGCGGGTTGGTGATGCGCAGCGTGTTGCCGATGCGGTTCGTGACGCGGTCGATCACGGCGTCGCTCTCTCGATCGGGCTTGCCGCCCGTCTCGTGCGCGTCGTCGATCACGAAGTCGGCCGGCGCATCGAAGATGTCCGCATCGGCCAGCGCGGAAGTGGCAGCCGCCTGGAGCTCGCCGAATGCGGGGTTGTCGACCGCGATGACCTCCCACGACTCGAGCTCGGGGTCGTCGGCCACCACCTCGGTGACCGCGGTGTGGCCCCCGTCGAAGTTGATCTCGATGGCCTCCCAGCTCGGCGCGTCGCCCTTCCAGCCGATGCCGTACACCCACCAGACGATGCCCATGATCGAGAACCAGCCGAAGAGACCGGCGATCGAGATGAGCAGACCGGTGCGGGCACCGCTGTTGGTGGCGACGAGGAGGTAGACCGAGCCGCACAACACGACGAAGCCGATGAGCACGGCCAGCGCGCCGCGGATCTGCGGCTCCCAGGAGATGGCGGCGATGGTGAGGTCAAGGATGTCCATGAGCTACAGACCTCGCTCGTAGTCGACGACCTCGGAGATCTGGTCGGGCGTGTAGTAGGCGCCGAAGGCGGGCATGCGCCCGGAGCCCTGACCGCCGACGCCGTAGCCGGTGCCGACCTCCGAGCCGCCGTCGACGAACGCCGCGTGGTCCTCGGGGCTCGGGAAGCGGGTCACGGTGACACCGTCGCGGAGCGAGAAGCCGGTGGTGCCGCCACCGCCGGGCGCGCCCGGGTCGCCGTAGGACCAACCCGACGTGTGGCAACGGCCGCACGAGTAGGTGCCGGCATCGGCGCTGCTGTAGAGGCCGTAGTTGAAGATCGCTTCACCGATCGAGGCGAACTCGCCCTCGGTGACCGACCGCTCGACCTCCTCGGTGATCTGCGCCCGGAGCTCTTCCGGGTCGACCTCGATGGCGTGGAGGAAGTCGAGCAGGTTGTCGATCTGTTGGGTGGTGAGGGGGCCACCACCGGGCGCACCCCAGGCCGCCATCGGCGTGCCGGGGCGGCCGTAGTTGAGGATGAAGCGCAGCTCGTCGTCGTCGAAGCGAAGCGTGGCGGCGTTGAGGGCCGGCGCCTTCCAGTCGACCTGGGCGACGAACTCGCCCTCGGAGTCGAGAAGGATGTGCGTGCGGCTGCCGCCCTGGCCGGCCGAGCCGTGGCAGTCGGCGCAGCCGAGGCCGCCGGCCTCGGAGCCGGCGAACAGCCCGGCGCCCCGGTTGGCGAACACGCCGTCGGGTCGTCCCTCGAAGTACTCGATGGCGTTGGACTGGCGGCCGGGCTCGGCGAGCCAGTACAGCGGCAGGCCCACGGCGATGAGGGCGATCAGGCCCAGCGCGATGAGCAGCACTCGGTCGAGGACCTTGCCCTCGAGCTCCTCGTCGTCGTAGTAGCGCTTGCGGTTGGGTGCCAGCTCGATCTCGGCACCCAGCTCGGGGCGGGCGGCACGGCTGTTGAACCACAACAGCACGAGGCCGGCCAGCGCCAGCAGCACCACGATGACGATGCCGACGGTGCGCTGTGAGTTGGCCAGCACCACACCCGCGACGGCTCCGGACACGTTCAAGTCCTCCATGGATCAGTGGCCACCCGCGCTGCCGATGCAGTGGGGCCCTTCGGCCTCCTGACCGGTGGTGTTCGTGCCGATCGGCGGGCCCTGGATGATGGCGCCGGTGTCGACGATGAAGCTGTCGCCCTCGACGGCCATCGCGAACCGGTCCATGCCGCGGGGGGCGGGGCCGCCCTTCTTCTCGCCGACCTGGTTGTACTGCGAGCCGTGACAGGGACACTCGAACCACTGCGACGTGGCGCACTCGGGCACGCGGCAGCCGAGGTGCGGACAGGTCTGCCACAGGGCGATGAGACCGGCTTCCATACCTGCAAGCTCGGGCGCGGAGTAGATGTCCCTGGCCTTCTCGAGGCCGGCCTCGGGGTATTCGGTGACCCACATGCGACCGTCGGGGACGTAGAAGAACCCGTTGTTGTCGCGGACCGACTGCTTCACCTCTTCGACGTTGCCAACGTTGATGCGGCTGCCGAAGCCACCGCTGGCCGACGGCCACAAGAAGGCGACCACCGCGGTGCCGAAGCCCGAAAGCCCGAGGACCATGAAGCCGGTGATGCTGCGGTTGAAGAACTGACGGCGGCTGACGCCGACCGCTTCGGGGTCCGGCGGCACCCACGGCGCGGGCGGCGCGGACGACACGGTGGCGAGCTCGGTGGACGGCGCGGTGGCGGCACGCTCGTAGGTGCGGCCGCGCTCGACGTCGGCCGACCCCTCGGCCTCGACCGTGCGCGACGACCGGTCGCGGTCGCGCTTGAGCGTCTCGCGGGACAGCTCGCCGACGGCGAGGTCGGTGTCGCGCCGACGGGCGGCAGCGATGACGCCCACTCCGGCGAGCAGGACGAGGACGACGATGGCGATGACGACAGGGGTGCTCACGATTCGTCTCCGATCACAGCTCGAAGAAGAGGCCGTCGTTCCAGGGGAACACGAAGTTGAACCCCGGTCCTCGGAAGAACGAGCCGATCATGGTGAGGACCGCCCAGAACATCAGGTGCACGGTCATGATGGACACCGCGAACTTCCGATCCTCAGGCTTGTTGGACGGGTTGCGGTCGATGTACGGCGCCAGGATCAGCAGGAACAGGCCGATGCCCGGGATGGTGACGCCCGCGACCATCGGGTGGAACATCGTGAGCAGCTCCTGGAGGCCCAGGAAGTACCACGGCGCCTTCGACGGGTTCGGCGTCTGGTTGGGGTTCGCCAGCGTGAGCAGCGGTGCGTTCACGAACACCGAGAAGATGAAGAGGAACGCGGTGATCGCCAGCGCGGCGACGAACTCGACCGCGAGCAGGTGCGGCCACGTGTGGACCTTGTCCTGCGGGGTGGCCTTGACGTCTTGGATCGAGCCGGACTTGACGACGGTGAGCAGGCGCTGGGTGTGCCCGCCGGGACCGGTGGCCACCGGAGGCGCAGCGGTCGCCACGCCACCGCCGGCTGCCGCCGCGGCAGGCGCGGGCGCGGTGGCCACGCCACCACCTCCGCCACCCCCGGCGGCGCGTTCCTTCGCGGCCTTCGAGCGTTCGAGGAGGTGGGCGGGGATGCGGCTCTCGGCCTCGCTCGGCGCGGCAGCGTCCCCACCAGCAGTGCCACCGGCGTCGGAGGCGGTGGGCGCGGCCGCGGCGCCACCAGCGTCGGCGGCCTTCTTCGCCTCGGCCTTGGCCCGGGCCTCTTCGGCCCGCTTGCGGAGGTGTTCGGGGATCTCGGTCATGGGTGTCGTCCCGGCCTAGAGCGGACCGGAGATACCTCCGTCCTTGCGAACCCGCCAGAAGTGGATCGCCATGAAGATGACGATGACGAACGGCAGCATCAGCACGTGCAGCACGTACCACCGGATGAGGGTGTTGGTGCCGATCTCGGCACCGCCGAGCAGCACGAAGCGCACCTGGCTGCCGAACACGGGCGTGTACCCCATCATGTTCGTGCCCACGGTGACGGCCCAGAGGGCGAGCTGGTCCCACGGCAGCAGGTAGCCGGTGAACGACAGCAACAGGGTGAGGGTGAGCAGGATCACGCCGATGACCCAGTTGAACTCGCGGGGCGGCTTGTAGGCCCCGTGGTAGAAGACCCGCGCCATGTGGAGGAACACCGACAGCACCATGAGGTGCGCGCCCCACCGGTGCATGTTGCGCACGAGCAGGCCGAAGGTGACCGAGGTCTGCAGCGCGTACATGTCGTCCCACGCCTGAGCCGCTTCGGGCCGGTAGTAGAACATCAAGAAGATGCCGGTGACGGTGAGCAGGATGAACAGGAAGAAGCTCAGCCCACCCAGGCACAGGGTGTAGCTGACCTTCACCGCGTGCCGCTTCACCTTCACCGGGTGAAGGTGGTACAGCACGCTGTTCATGATCACGTATGACCGGTTTCGAGGGCTGTCGCTGTAGCCCTTCCGGAAGATGGAGCCCGGCCGGAAGATGGAGCTCCACGCCTGGGAGCCCTGGACCTTGTCGGTCAGCTCGGTCATCTTGTCCTGCATCGACGTCGCCACTTGGCGCTCTACCTCACTCGTTCCGTTCCGCTAGCCCAGTCGCATCCCATAGCCGTAGCCATGGGTGTTGGTGCGCTGGTGTGGATCGCCGTTGGGATCGGGGTCCCCGATGCGGCCGAGGATGATGACGCCCGTCGGACACCGGTCGACGCACAGGGCGCATCTGGTGCAGACGTCGTCATCGATCGTGAAGATCACGTGGTCGCTGGGGTCGGTGCCGGGTTGCTCGGTGCCGATCGCCTCGTCGATCGCATCGGGCCGCACCATGTGGATGCACTTCCACGGGCAGATGTCGACGCAGCCCTCGCACATGATGCACTCGGACTGGTCGATGTGGATGAACTGCTTGGGCTTGACCGCCTTGGACAGCCACGCCGCGTCGACCTCCTGGAGGACGTAGTCGTCGCGGAACTCCGGCATCGGCGGGTTCGCATCGGTGCGGGCCATCTCAGGCGCCCTTCACCAGCGGACGGCCGAAGCGGGACCTCTCGACCTCGGGGGCCTTCTCCTCGCCGCGGTTCTGCCACATCATCCACACCGCGACGTTGCCCACCAGGATCACGCCGTAGAGGAGCACGGCGACCAGGTCGCGCAGCACCTGCTTGGTGATCGTGAAGGGGAGGACCTCGAGGATGTTGCCGGGGCCGACCACGATGACGTCGGCCCGCCAGGACCACTCGTTGTCGGCCAGCATCAGCCACTGGTGCGGGACGACGCCGTAGGCCCAGAAGAGGATGAAGAAGACGTAGACGGAGGCGAACATCGCCTCGCCCCAGGTCAGGGGCGTCCCCACAGGTCGACGCTTCATGTACGGGAAGACCGCGGCCGTCATCACGAGCATGACAAGGATCGAGGCCACCAGTGCGACCATGGAGCGGACACCTCCTCGTGAATTCGCTCACAACCCTAGCGCCGAGGCGCGAGGGAACCAGCAGGGCAAGGGACGGTCTAGCACGGGGCGATCGACGTGAGCACATCGACAGGCGGGCTCAGCGCGGGCCGTCGGTCTCGCCATCGCTCCGGCTTGGCCGCGGGGTCGCGCGTCCGCGTAGAGTGCTCCCGACCGGTCTGCCGCCACACCGTGCAGACCGGGACCGATCGCCAGCGGAGGACCCGTGACCGAAGTTCCCGAGCACCTGCTCCAGCGCTCCCGCGACCGACGCGCCGCGTTGGGTCTCGGAGGCGGCGACGCCGGTGACAGCAGCGCCGCCGCACCGGCCGCCGAGTCGACCGCCGCCGCCGTCGAGCCGAGCGCTGCAGCAGCACCGGCCGCGGCTGCGCCCGCACCCCGGGCGACGCCCGCGGTCCCCGAGCCCGTGCAGCCGACGAAGGTCCCCAGCTACGTCGCCGCCTCGATGAGACGGTCGCGAGTGCCGGTGTGGGCCATCCCCGTGCTCGCCGGCATGCTCTTCTGGGCGCCGATCTACATCGGCACGCTCGAGACGCCCGCCCCCACCGGCGGTCCGCTCGTCGCCGGCGAGGAGATCTACGCCTCGGCCTGCGCCGGCTGCCACGGCGCAACCGGAGGCGGTGCCACCGGCCGCCAGCTCTCGGGCGGCGAGGTGCTGGCCACGTTCCCCGACTGGCGCGACCAGGTGGAGTTCGTGGCCCAGGGAACCGCCGGCTTCGAGGGCCAGGTCTACGGCGATCCTGACCGTCCCGGCGGCGCGCACACCGGTGGCAGCTTCGGGACGATGCCGGCCCAGGGTGCTGCCTACGGCGGTGGGCTCACCCGCATGCAGCTGCTCGAGGTCGTGCTCCACGAGCGCATCCTCTCCGGCGAGGACCCCGACGAGTCCGAGCTGCTCGCCTACATCGAGGCGATCGAGAGCCAGGGCCTCGAGCTGCCCGAGGAGGGCGACCTCCCCGACGTCGGCCTCGAGTAGTCGCTCGATCCACCCCTTCTGTCTCCCGGATCGCGCGGTAGCGCGGGCGACCGAGGCGCCGGCTGGAGGTGGGTCAGGGGTGGAGCGTGGCGGCGCTCTCAGCCGCGGCTGCGACCGTGGCGTCGATGTCGTCGGCGGTGTGGGCCAGGCTGGGGAACAGCGCCTCGTAGGGACCGGGCGCGAGGGCGATGCCGCGGTCGAGCATGCCCCGGAAGAACCGGCGGTAGCGCCCGTTGTCGGCGCTGACCTTGGCCGACGGGAAGTCGCCCACCGGCGTCGCTGAGAAGTACAGGCCCACCAGGGGCCCGACCCGCGGGACTTGGACGTCGATGCCCGCGCCGCCGATCGCCGTCGCCAGCCCGTCGGCGAGCGACGCGGCGATCGCGTCGAGCCGCTCGTAGGCGCCCGCGTCGAGCTGGGAGAGCGCTGCCAGACCCGCGGCGGTGGCGAGTGGGTTCCCCGACAAGGTGCCCGCCTGGTACACGGGGCCGAGCGGTGCGAGGTTCGCCATGATCTCGCGGCTGGCGCCGAACGCTCCGACCGGCAGGCCGCCGCCGATGACCTTGCCGAACGCCCACAGGTCGGGGGTGACGCCGAAGCGTTCCGTGGCGCCGCCGACGCCGAGGCGGAACCCGGTGATCACCTCGTCGAACATCAACAGCGCGCCCGCTTCGTCGCACGCCGCCCGCAAGCCCTCCAGGAAGCCTGGGGCGGGGGCGACCAGACCCATGTTGGCGGCCACCGGTTCGACGATGACAACCGCGACGTCGGGACCGATGCGGGGGATCTCGTTGTAGGGGGCGACGATCGTGTCGGCGACCGCACCCTCGGTGACGCCGGCGGAGTCCGAGGTGGCCTGCTCGGCGACGCTGCTGCCGCCGGCGACGAGGAGCGCATCGCTGTGGCCGTGGTAGTTGCCGGCGAACTTCACGATGCGGGGCCGACCGGTGGCGCCCCTAGCGAGCCGGATGGCCGACATAGTGGCCTCGGTGCCGCTCGACACCAGGCGCACCATCTCCAGGCCGGGCACCCGGGCCACCATCTCCTCGGCCATGAGGACCTCGCGCTCGGTCGGCGCGCCGAACGACGTGCCGTCGAGCGCCGCCTCGCGGATCGCCTCGACGACGACCGGGTCGGCGTGGCCGAGGATCGACGCGCCGTAGCTCTGGACGTAGTCGATGTAGCGATTGCCCTCGACGTCCCACACGTGGGAGCCCTCGCCGCGGGCCACGAAGTACGGGGTGCCGCCGACCGAGCGGAACGCCCTGACCGGTGAGCTCACGCCGCCGGGGATGACCGCCTGGCCGCGCTCGAACAGCTCATCGTTGGTGCGGCCCATCAGCCGAGCGCTCCGTCCTCGAACCTCTGGGCCATCTCGCGGGCGAAGTAGGTGAGGATGAGGTCGGCCCCCGCCCGCTTGACCGCGGTCAACTGCTCGAGCGCCACGAGATCGGCGTCGATCCAGCCGTTGGCGCCGGCGGCCTTGATCATCGAGTACTCGCCGGACACGTGGTACGCCGCGATGGGCACGTCGAGCTCGGCGCGGGCTCTGGCGATCACGTCGAGGTAGGTGACCGCCGGCTTCACCATGATCATGTCGGCACCCTCGCCGATGTCGGCGCGGATCTCCTCCATCGCCTCGCGGCCGTTGCGGAAGTCCTGCTGGTAGCCCTTGCGGTCGCCACCGTCGGCGATGGTGACATCGACCGCGTCGCGGAACGGGCCGTAGAGGCCGGAGGCGTACTTGGCCGAGTAGGCGAGGATCGACACCTGCTCGAACGACTCGTCGTCGAGCGCGTCGCGGATGACCATCACCTGGCCGTCCATCATCCCGCTGGGGGCCACGACGTCGGCGCCGGCGTCGGCCTGCGCAACCGCCGCCTCGGCGTAGATCTCGAGGGTGGCGTCGTTGTCGACCTCGCCGGTGACGGTGACGACGCCGCAGTGCCCGTGGTCGGTGTACTCGTCGATGCACAGATCGGCGATGAGGACCATGTCGTCGCCGACCTCGTCGCGCAGGTCGCGGAGGGCGAGCTGGACGATGCCCTGGGGGTCGGACGCGCCGCTGCCCCGGGCGTCCTTCACGGCAGGGACGCCGAAGAGGATCACGCCGGGCACGCCGAGGTCGCGTAGCGCGGCGACCTCCTTGCGCAGCGACTCGCGGGTGTGCTGCACGACGCCGGGAAGGGACTCGATCGGCTGGGGCTCGTCGATGCCCTCGCGCACGAACAACGGGGCGATGAGGTCGTCGGGCGTCAGCCGGGTCTCGGCGACGAGCCGGCGCAGGGCCTCGGTGCGGCGCAGCCGGCGCAGTCGGCGTTGGGGGAAGCTCACCCCGTCGATCCTACGGGTGGGAGCGCCAGCGCACCCTTCGGTCGGCCGCAGGCCTGGTCGGGCGCGCCACACCCCGCCCGCCACGCGAACCGCGCCCAACCCCCGTCCCCGCGCCGCCCACAGGCCTGGTCGGGCGCGCCACACCCCGCCCACCACGCGAACCGCGCCCAACCCCGTGGTCGAGGAGGCGAGACGAGTGGGCGATCAGGCGAGGAGGGCGGTCAGGGTGTCGAGCGTGAGGACCGACGCGCTCTCGACGAGCAGGTCCGCACGCCCGAAGTCGCCGCCGGCGGTCACCCGGTTGGGGATCGCCACACACGCCAGGCCCGCGGCCTTGGCGGCGGCGACGCCATGCGGCGAGTCCTCCAGCGCCACCGCGGCTGCCGCCTCCACGCCGAGAGCGTCGAGCGCCGCGAGGTAGACGTCGGGCTCGGGCTTGGCCACGCCGCCGACCGAGTCGCGGCCCCGGAGCGCGTCGAAGCGAGCGTGGAGTCCGAGCCTGGTGAGGTGCTCGTCGAGCCAGTCGGTCGTGGCGCTCGACGCCACGGCGAGACCGAGCCCAGCCGCGTGCGCGGACTCGACCAGGTCGACGATGCCGGGCAGCGGATCCTCTGCCGCCAGCAGCGCACGCCTGCGGTCGAACCACGCCGGACCGACCGACGCACGGTCGACAGGCCCGTCGAGCCGCGCTTCGAGGTCGTCGAGCCAACTGCGACCCACAGTCCCGACCCTGGCCTGCCACTCGGCGATCTCCAGGCGGTGACCGTGCGCTTGGAAGGCCTCGGAGGACGCGACGTACTCGGGCCACTCGGTGTCGAGGATGAGGCCGTCGAAGTCGAAGACCAGAGCGCGAAGGGTCACGGCTGCCGGCCCAGGTGGCTGATGAGGGCGTCGACCAGGCCGGCGACGGTGTGGACCGGAGCCTCGACCGTGACCGTCACGCCCAGGCCGACCGCCTCGGCCGAGGTGATCGGGCCGATCGTGGCGACGACCGGTGGGACGGCGTCGAGCCCGGCGGCGGCAACGAAGCCGCGCACGGTCGACGCCGACGTGAACGTGACCGCGTCGGCCGCTGCCGCACGGGCCACCAGTTCGGCGGACACCGGCGGGTGCACGGTTCGGTACGCGGTCACGACCTGCACGTCCCAGCCGGCGGCGGCCAGACCCTCCCGCAGGACGGGCCGCGCCCCTTCAGCTTGGGCGAGCAGCACCCGTCCGGTGCGGTCGATGGGCGGCGTGGGAAACGCCGCGAGGAGCCCTTCGGCAACGAAGCGGTCCGGCACGACGTCGACGTCCAACCCGTGCGCCGCCAGCGCGTCGCGTGTGCCCGGCCCGACCGCGGCAAGTGACACGGTCGGGAGGTCGGCGCCGACAGCAGACGCAGCGGCCACCATGCGTTCGGCGCCGTTGGCCGACGTGACCACGACCCAGTCGAGGTCGTCGAGTGCCGCCAGCGCGCCGCGCAGGGCCTCGCCCTCGTCTGCCGGCTCTTCGATCGCGATCACCGGGACGGCGACGACCGTCGCACCCGCGGCGACCAGCTGGTCAGCGATGCCCGACGCCTGGTGCTCCGAGCGGGTGACCACGACGGTCCGCCCGACGAGCGGTCCTGCCGAACCTCCAGCACCCGGCTCCGCCGCGCCACCCGGAGCCTCGCCAGCGTCCGCCGCCATGTCACCCCCGAGCGAGAAGGGCCGACCCGCCGCGGTCGTCGAGCAGCCGGCGGGCAGCTGACCGTGCCGCGGCCACGCCGTCGCGTGCCTCGACTCGTTCGCGCAGCAGCTCGGCGCCGTCGAGAGAGGCGATGAGGGCGTCGACCCGTACGACCTCGTCGTCACCGTGGATGGTGGCGTAGGCGCCAACCGGCAGGAGGCAGTCGCCACCGAGCTCGGCCAGGAACGCACGCTCGGCCTCGAGGGACCGGCGGGTCCGGGCATGGTCGATGCCTGCGAGGACCTCCAGCAGGTCGGCGTCGTCTCGGCGGGCTTCGACGGCGAGGGTCCCCTGGCCGACCTGGGGCAGCATCACGTCGGGTTCGAGCACCTCGGCGATCTGGTCGGCGATGCCGAGCCGTTCGAGCGCGGCCGACGCGACGACGATGGCGTCGAAGTCGGCCGCCTTCTCCAGCCGCGTGGCCATGCTCCCCCGCAACGGCGAGAAGCGCATGCCCGGACGGTGGTGGGCCAGCTGCGCCTGTCGACGGCCCGAGCCGGTGCCGACGTGGGAGTCGGGCCCGAGATCGGCGAGCGTGGAACCGACGAGCGCGTCGCGCGGGTCGCCACGATCGGGGACGGCAGCGATGACCAACTCGTCCGGCGTCATCGACGGGAGGTCCTTCGCGGAGTGGACCGCGATGTCGGCGCGGCCGTCGAGCACTGCGGCTTGCACCTCCTTCACGAAGACGCCCTTGCCACCCATCTCGGCGATCGTGACGTCGAGCCGGCGATCGGCGGTGGTGGTCACCACGACCGGCTCCACCACGATCGACGAGTCGAACGTGCGCAGGAGCTGCGCGACGTGCTCGGTCTGCCAGAGGGCCAGCGGGCTACCCCTCGTCGCTGCTCGGATCAGCACCTGGCGCACACCGCAGAAAGGCGGCAAGAGCGGGTAGCAACAAAGGGCATGCGAGCCTTCTTTCGCATGCCCTAGAGGTCGAAGAGGTCGCGCATGGCGTCGGCCAGACGGTCGCCGCGCGCGCTGCCCGCCGCGTCCTTGAGCCGCACGGTGGGCTCGTGGAGCAGCTTGGCGAGGACACCCCGGGTGACGGCCTCGATGACCTCGCGGTCGGCCTCGGGGAGGTGGTCGAGCCGCGAGCGGTAGCGCTCGAGCTCGAGGCGGCGAAGCTCCTCGGCCCGGGACCGGAGCTCGCTGACCAGCGGCGCCGCCTCGCGAGCCGAGCGCATCTCGGTGAACCGCTCGAGCTCCTCGTCGACGATGGCCCGCACGGCGACGACCTCGCCCTGGCGGCTCTGGAGCCCGGTGTCGGCGAAGCGCCGCAGGTCGGTCATGTCGAGCAGGGTGACGCCGGGGATGTCGCCCGCCGCAGGGTCGACGTCGCGCGGTACGGCGATGTCGACGATCAGGAGCGGGCGGTCGGGCCGCGGCGCCATGACCGCCTCGAGGTTGGTGTGCTCGACCATCAGCGACGTCGCGCCGGTGGACGTGAGCAGGAGGTCGGCATCGGCGAGGACCGAGTCGAGCTCGGACAGCCGGACCGCTCGCCCGCCGACCCGGCCGGCGACCTCGACGGCACGGTCCCAGGTGCGGTTGGCGACGACGACCTCGCCGGCGCCCCCGCCCAGCAGCGACGTGGCCATGCCCTCGCCCATGTCGCCTGCGCCCAGCACCACGACGCGACGTCCCTCGAGGTTGCCGAGCTTGTCAACGGCCATCGCGACCGCGGCCTGGGAGATCGACGTGGTGTGGTGGCTGATCGTGGTCTCGGTGCGGGCCCGCTTGCCGGCCTCGACTGCGTGGCGGAACAGGTAGTTGAGCCCCGGCCCGACCGTGTCCTCGTGCCGTCCGATCTCCCATGCGCCCTTGACCTGGCCGAGGATCTCGCTCTCGCCGAGCACGGCGGAGTCGAGGCCGGCAGCCACCGAGAACAGGTGGCGCACGGCGTCGGTGTCGTAGTGGACGTAGAGGTGGTCGATGAAGTCCTCGGGGGCGATGAACGCCGCCTCGGACAAGGCGTCGCGGATGTCGCCGTAACCGCCGTGGAACCGCTCGGCCACCGCGTACACCTCGGTGCGGTTGCACGTGGAGAGCACCACGGCCTCGGTGATGTTCGGGCGACCCACCAGATCGGCCAAGACCTTGGGGACCCGCGCGGCATCGATCGTGGTGCGCTCGAGCAGGTCGAGCGGGACGGTGCGGTGGTTCAGGCCGATTGCGACGACGGACACCCGAAGGCTCCTTGTGTGGATGGTGACCGCATCCTCTGTCCGGTGGGCAACGGACGACGCAGGAGGTCGCGGTCGGGTACAGCTTCCCAAGGACCAACCGCGTTGCGCCAGTCGGTCATTCCCGTCACGTCTCGCTGGCCGCCAACGCGTCCGGCCCGACCGCTCCCGGCCCGTCGGCCCGGCGTCGGTAGAAGCTCAGGATCTGGAGCTCGACGGCGAGGTCGACCTTGCGAACCGTCACCTCGGCCTCGTGGCTCAGCACGCTGGCCGAGAAGTTCAGGATCGAGGTGATGCCGGCCTCGACCATCCGCTCGGAGACGCCCTGGGCGGCTGCTGCGGGCGTGGCGATGATGCCGATCGCGATGTCCTTCTCGGCGACCAACGTGGCGAGCTCGTCCATGTGGTGCACGGTGACGCCGGCGACCGAGGTGCCGACCTTGCTCGCGTCGACGTCGACCAGCGCACCGACGGGGAAGCCCCGATCGGTGAACCCGCCGTAGTTCGCGAGCGCCTGGCCGAGGTTGCCGACGCCTGCGATGACCACCGGCCAGTCCTGGGTGAGCCCGAGCTCGCGACTCATCTGGAACAGCAGGAACTCGACGTCGTAGCCGACGCCGCGGGTGCCGTAGGAGCCGAGGTAGGAGAGGTCCTTGCGGACCTTGGCGGCGTTGACGCCCGCCATCTCGGCGAGACGCTCGGACGAGATCGTCGGCGTGCGGTCCTCGGCGAGCTCGACCAGGCACCGCAGGTAGACGGGCAGGCGCGTCACCGTGGCTTCCGGTATCCGCCTGTCGTTCCCGCTCATCGCCGCGTCCTCATCGGCGGCGAACCTACCGGGCCTGTGCACGGCTTCACAAAGTCACGTAGCGGGCGGCACGCCTCCGTCGGTGCCGGCTTCGGCTTCGGGCAACAGGCGTCGTTGCACCTTGCCGCCGAGGCCCCTGGGGATGCTCGAGACCCGCATGTAGGAGGCGGGGCACTTGTAGCGGCTGAGGTGTGCGCCGACGTGGGCGTCGAGCTGCGCGAACCACTCGTCGTCGGCGGGCGCGGACGGCGAGGCGACGACGTCGGCGACGACCATCTCGCCGGTGCGCTCGCTCGGCGCGCCGTGCACCGCCACGTCGGCCACCGACGGGTGGGCGGCCAGCACCTCCTCCACCTCGGCGGGGAAGACGTTGAAGCCCGAGACGATGACGATGTCCTTGGCCCGGTCAACCAGGAACAGGTAGCCGTCGTCGTCGACCACGGCGAGGTCGCCGGTGCGCAGCCAGCCGTCGGGGGTGAGGACCGCGGCGGTGGCGTCCTGGTCGTCCCAGTAGCCGCCGAAGACGTTGGGGCCGCGCACGTGCAGGTGCCCGACGTCGCCGACGAGCACGTCGTCGCCCAGCTCGTCGACGAGGCGCACCTCGACGCCCGGGATGGGCCGCCCGATCGAGCCCGCCGGCGCGTCGGTCCCCGCGCTGCTGGCGACCACCGGCGACGCCTCGGTGAGCCCGTAGCCCTCGTGGACGACGACGCCGAACCGCTCGCGGATCGCCGTGGCCACCGCGACAGGAAGCGCTGCGGCACCCGACGCCGCCAGGCGAACGGTGGCGAACGACCCCGCGGGGATGGCGTCGTCGCCGGCGGCGGCGAACGCCGACCACACCGTCGGCGGGCCGGTCAGCAAGGTCACCGAGTGCCGGGTGACGAGGTCGGCGGCGGAGGTGACGTCGAACCCCTCCACCAGCACGACGCGCCCGCCGGCGCGCAGGGTGGGGATCAGCACGACGTTGAGGCCGAAGACGTGGAACAGCGGCAGGAGGCCGAGCGTGACGTCGTCGGCGGTCCGTCGCAGGTCTGCCACCGCGTCGACCTGATCGAGGTTGGCGAGCAGGTTTCCGTGCGAGAGCACCGCGGCGCGCGATCCACCGGCCGTGCCGCTGGTGAACATGAGCACGGCAGGGTCGTCGGCGGCCCGTTCGACGATGTCGGCGGCGCCCGGGCCGCCCGCCTCGGGCCCACCGACGCCGAGCCCACCCGCATCGATGATGGCCAGCGGGTCGAGCACCCCCAGCTCCCGCTCGCGCTCGGCCGGTGGGCTGTGCGGGTTGAGCGGCACCGCGACCGCGCCGATGCCGAGGGCGGCGAGGAGCGCCACGACGGTGGCGGGCGTGTTCGTCGCCAGGATGCCCAGCCGGTCGCCCTCACCGTGGCCGCGCGCCGCGAGCGCGGCCCGTGCCGCCGCGACCCGCGAGCGGAGCTCGCCGTAGGTGACGACCTCTCCGCCGCCCACGAGCGCGACGTCGTCGGCCGGGTGCCCCTCGATGATCGTCGCCAGGTTCAAGCCGACACACCCCCAGCCGCGGCTCCCGCGTGGTACGACGGCGCACCATGGCCGTGCGCCCGCCAGTGAACCACAGCCTGCCCGGGCGCGACGGCCCGGCTCATCCCGAACCCCGGGGTGCCGATCGTGGCGGGGTGGAACCAGCGATCCGTGCCGACGGGCTCACCCGACACTTCCCGAGCGGCACGGCGCTCGACCACCTCGACCTGGAGGTGGCGCCCGGCGAGCTGTTGGCCCTGCTCGGACCGAACGGTGCGGGCAAGACCACCACCGTTCGACTCCTCAACGGCGTGCTCGCGGCCGACGCCGGTTCGGCCCGGGTCCTCGGCATGGACCCCGCGGTCGACGGGCACGAGATCCGTCGCCGCACCGGCGTGCTGACCGAGAACGCGGGGCTCGACGACCGCCTGACCGCCCGCGAGAACCTGGAGGCGGTCGCGCGCATCCGTGGGCTGCGCCCGGCGGCGGCGTACCGGCGGGTCGACGAGCTGCTCGAGCGGTTCGGGATGGCCGATCGCGCCGACCATCCCGTGCAGGGCACGTCGACCGGCCAGCGCAAGCGCCTCGCCCTGGCGCGCGCCCTGCTGCACGACCCCGACGTCCTCTTCCTCGACGAGCCGACCTCGGGCCTCGACCCCGCGGCCACGCGCGACGTCATCGAGCTGATCGGTGCGCTCACCCGCGAGCACGGCCGCACCGTGATCCTGTGCACCCACTTCCTCGGCGAAGCGGGCCGCCTCGCCGACCGGATGGCGGTCCTGCACCGCGGGCGCCTCCAGGCGGCGGGGCGGCCATCCGAGCTCGCCGAGGAGCTGTGGGACGGGATCCCCGCCGACCTCGATCTCGCAGCGCCAGCGGACGACCGGGTGCTCGGGATGCTGCGGCCCATCGATGGCGTCCTGTCGGTCGCGTCCGGCCCGCACGGAGCGACCATCGAGGTGTCGCAACGCGACGTGCTCGCCCGGGTGGTCCGGACGCTGGTCGAGGCCGACATCGACGTGTACGCCGCGACGCCGCGGCCGCACACCCTCGAGGACGTGTACTTCGCCATCGAGGCGCGCATCGCGGCCGACACCGGCGACGAGGTCGACCGACCGCCACCCCCACCTCCCCTGCTCGAGGACGCACCATGACCGCCGCGACGCGTCGGGCGAACCCGCCCACCCCTCCGAGGGACTGGAACGCGATCCGGGCCGTGATCCGCAAGGACATCACCGCGGTCCGCCGCTCGAAGGCCGTCGTCATCCCCATGCTGACGGTGCCGTTCCTGCTCCTGGTGCTGCTCCCGCTCGTGATCGGCATCGCGGCCCGCGCCCAGACGGCGGGCATCGGCAGCTTCCTCGACGACCTCCCCGCCGATCTCGCCGACCCTGTCGCGCGCCTGCCCGAGAGCCAGCAGCTCCTGGTCCTGGTGAACGGCTACCTGCTCGCTCCCCTGTTCCTGATCGTGCCGCTGATGGTGTCGGCGGTGCTCGCCGCCGACGCGTTCGCCGGCGAGAAGGAACGCCGGACCATGGAGGCGCTGCTGCACCTCCCGATCACCAACCGCGACCTGTTCGTCGCCAAGCTCTTGAGCGCCTACATCCCCGCGATGGCGGTGTCGTGGATCGGCTTCGGGATGTTCTGCGTCGTCTCCAACGCCGTCGGTTGGAGCGTCATGCACCGCATCTTCGTACCCACCAGGCTGTGGGGGGTGGTGATCTTCTGGGTCGCGCCCGCGGTGGCGATGCTCGGCCTCGGCGTGATGGTGCGCGTATCGGTGCGGGCACGCTCGACGCAGGAGGCCAACCAGCTCGGCGGCGCGGTCGTGCTCCCGCTGATCTTCCTCGCAGTGGGTCAGTCGACCGGGCTGCTGCTGGTCGACCTCCCCGTCGCGATGGCGATCGGCGCGGCCATCTGGGTGCTCGCCATCTGGCTCGTGGTGCGCGGCTCGCGGCGGTTCACGCGCGACGAGATCGCGACCCGGATCTGAGGCCGGGGGTCACCGGCCCAGTCGACCGCTATCGCGCCAGGAAGAAGAGCTGGAGCGTCGCTGCGAGCAGCAGCGCGGCCATGAGGATCGCGAGCGTGATGACCGTGCCCTTCCTCACGACTCGACCCTCGGACGGAGCTGGACAGGGACGGTGAGGTTCCCCGACGGGTCGTTCTCGTCGTCGACCGGTTCGAGGCGCACCGCGTCGCCGCTCACCAGGTGCAGCACCTCCGCCGCCGACTCGCGGTCGGCAGCGAGGGCGACGAGGCCGTAGGAGTCCACGATCAACCCGACCTCGCCGACGCCAAGATCGGCGAAGGTGTCGACGCGCTTCGCGACGCGGGTGATGTCGCCGCAGCGCACCCGCACCACCTCGCCGTAGCTGGCGATCTCGTCGGGGTCGACGTTGAGCTGGGCGTTGCCGTACCCGTCGACCCAGAGCACCTCGGCTTCGAGGCCGCCGTCCTCCTCGCGGGTGAGCGGGATGACCGTCGGCAACAGTGTGGCGGGGTCGACGTCGGTGCCGACCTCGTCGAGCGGCACGCCGTTGCAGAGGTGCGCGGCGACCGGTGCGAACACGTCGCGCCCGTCGAAGGTCGGTCCGGGGGCGGCGAGGTGGTACTCGCGGTTGGTGAGCTCGACCGCCCTGGTGGCGCCACCGACCATGGCGACCGCCGGGGCGAGCAACCCGTTGTCGGGGCCGACGAGGATCGACGCGCCGTCGCCCACCTCGACCGCGACGCGGCGACGCGGCGTGCCGACGCCAGGGTCGACGACGGCCACGACGACGCCGGGCGACAGGTACTGCGCCGAACGGGCGAGGGTGAGCGCACCGGCACGCACGTCGAACGCCTGCACGTGGTGGGTGACGTCGATGACCTGCACCTGGGGGGCGATCGAGCGGATCACCGAGTGGACGACGCCGACGAACTCGTCGCGTGTGCCGTAGTCGGAGAGGAAGGAGATGGTGTCGAAGCGGGGAGCCATCGCAGCGCCGACGCTACCGGCTACCCGCCGAGCTCACGCGATCGGTCGGCGGCCGCGACGACCGCGTCGATGAACGCGCTGCGCACCCCCGCCGACTCGAGCGCACGCAGCCCCGCGGCGGTGGTCCCGCCCGGCGAGGTGACCGCGGCGCGCAGGGCCTCGGGGCCGTCGTCGCCCTCGACGAGCAGCGTCGCCGCGCCCAGGACCGTCTGCTGCACCAGGGCCGCCGCCGTGGGCCGTGGGAGGCCGGCGAGCACACCCGCTTCGACCATCGCTTCCACGACGAGGAACACGTAGGCCGGGCCGGAACCCGACAGGCCGGTCACCGCGTCGAGCTGGGCTTCGGTGACCTCGACGACCGTGCCCACCGACCCGAGGACGGATCGGGCCCACTCCATGTCGTCGTCGGTGGCGTGGCTGCCCGCGGCGATGGCCGACGCTCCCATGCCCACCAGCGCCGGCGTGTTGGGCATCGCGCGGACGACGGGCACCGTGTCGCCCGCCGCAGCTTCGAGCGTGGCGATGGTGACGCCCGCGGCGATCGACAGGACCCGCTCCGCACCAGCGGCGACGGCAGTGCGCACCGCCGCCCCGACGTCGCCCGGCTTGACCGCGATGACGACCGACTCGGCGGGTTCGGCGTCGGCGAGGACGGCGACCCCGGGGCGCGCTGCGGTGAGCTCGTCGCGCCGCGCCGGGAGGGCTTCGACGACCGCGAGCTCGTCGGGGGTCGCCCAGCCGGAGGCCAGCAGGCCGCCGAGGAGGGCGTCGCCCATGCGGCCGCCGCCGATGATGGAGAGCCGGTGCACGGCTGGGACCCTACCGGCCGCGCCGTCCGAGGACGGTGGCCGTCGCGATCGCCGCGGCGAGGACCCCGCCCAGCACGAACACGCTGCCAGACGCCATGTAGGTCATGGCGACACCGCCGAGGATCGGACCGATCGACTGGCCGGTGCGGATCGCGCTCGTCTGCACCGACAGGACCGCGCCTCGGTCACGCTCGGACGCCGAGCCGGCAACGAGGTCGGTCAGTGTGGGCATCACGAGCCCCTCGCCGAACCCGATGACCACGGTCGCACCGACCACGACAGCGATGACCCCGGCCAACCCGAGCACCGGGTACGCAGCGGCGAACAGCACGAACGACAGCATGGCGACGGCGTGCGGCTGCAGTCCCCGGCGGATCCTTCCCAGCAGGAGGGCACCCGCGGTCGCACCGATCGCCGGGGCGGAGATGACCAGCCCACGCTGGGAGGCGCTGAGGCCGAACTGCTGCTCCAGGTGCACGGGCAACACGGTGAGCATGAGCCCGAAGATGAGGATGAACGTCACCAGCGACAGCGCGACGGGGTTCAGCACCGCCCGGCGGCGGACGACGACGAGCGCCTCGCGCAGCTGGTCGCGGGGGCTGCGCGAGCGATCGACCACGCCGGGTTCGAGCGTGCGCATCACGAACACCGCCGTCACGAAGGCCAGCGGGTACGGCGCGAACGCCCAGCGCCACGATCCGAGGTCGGTGAGCAGACCGCCGATGCCAGGAAGCACCGCGAGCGACACGGTGAGGACCGCGGAGTTGTAGCCGTACATCCGGCCGCGGTCGACGCCGTCCCAGTGGTCGCCGATGAGGATGTTGGCGAGGTTGATGAGCCCGGCCGAGCCGAAGCCCTGGAGGAAGCGGGCGACGATGAGCAGCCCGTAGGTCGGCGCGAGGCCTCCGAGGATGCCGCCGAGTCCGAACACCAGCAGGCACGGGACCAGGATCGTGCGGCGTCCGTAGCGGTCGGCGAGCAGTCCGATGAGCGGGGCGATGACGATGCCGGGGAGGCTCGCGGCGGCGATCACCAGGCCCGCTGCGCCGTCGCCCTTGCCGAAGTCGTCGAGGATGTCGGGCAGCGGGGCGCTCACCATCGTGTTGGCGAGGACGCCCGTGATGGTGATGGCCGCCAGCAGGGCGAACGGCGGCCGGCGGGTCGGCCGGACCGACGCGTTCGGACCCGGGGTGGTGGCGTCGCTCACCGGCACTTCCCCGATGCGTGGAGCGGGCCCCGTACCCCGGGTCCGTCGGACACGCTAGATCGAGATGATCTGAAAAGCAATGAAAGATAGAGGAGAGGGCCCAAGGCGGTCATCAACCGCTGAACCGGCTGGCGAACCCGATCCTCAGCGCGGGGCGGAAGCACCGCTCGGTGGTGACGTAGAGCAGGCCGAGGACGTGGTCGAGGGCGGTGTCGTCGACCCGATCGAACGGGATCGCCCCCTTCAGGAACACGGCGTCCTCGTCGCCGATGGCGAAGGCGGCGCCGATCAGCGAGATGTTGCGGCGCAGCAGGTGCTCGTAGAAGAGGGCGTGGTTCTCCTCGGGCGCCGGCATCACGTAGGTCTCGTAGTGCAGCGAGCGCTGGCGGAGGGTGAGCCAGATCGTGAACGTGTCCTTCTCGTCACCCGTGACGCGCACGTACCAGCGGCGCTCGTCCGGCTCGCCTCGATCGACCGCCGCAACGACCGGGTTCGCCTCGAGCTCGGCGGCAGCCCACGCCGAGATCAGCGCCTCGACGGCGTCGAGCTCCTCGGGTGTGGCCGGAGGATCCGCCGCGTACGGATCGTCATCGTGGGAGTCGGTGGAGGACACCGCTCCACCGTAGGACCGAGCAGCGGTTTCAGACGGCACACCGCCCCCGGCGGTTCAGACGGCACACCGCCCCCGGCGGTTCAGACGGCACACCGCCCCCGGCGGTTCAGACGGCACAGTCGACGAGCGCGCGGGCGCGCAGGTCGGCGTAGGTGCGGCGCAGGCGCGCCGCGGTGGTGGACCACGTGTACCCAGCGGCCAGGTCGGTGGAGCCCTGCGCCAGTCGGCGGGCGAGATCGTCGTCGTGGAGGATGTCGTCGATCCGCGCTGCGTACAGCGCGGGGTCCCGCTCGTCGACAAGGAACCCGGTCTCGCCGTGGACGACGAGGGTGCGCAGTCCGCCGACCGCAGCGGCCACCACAGGGGTGCCGCACGCAGCGGACTCGAGGGCGACGAGGCCGAACGACTCAGACCGGCTCGGCACGACGGTGACGTCGGCGGCGCGGTAGTAGGTGCTGAGGAGGT
>CAZBTQ010000006.1:6210-39882 GCA_964494405.1 uncultured Iamiaceae bacterium | reverse complement strand
CCGTCGACCAGCGTCGCCAGCGACTGGCGGACCACCTGCCCGTTCTGACCCTCGCCTGACGGGCTGGCAGACCGGTGGCGGTCACCCTTCGGGGTGGCCGCCACCGGCGCGTCGAGGATCGGCGCCGAGCACAGCCCAGCGACCACCGCGCCAGCGGACGACGAGCGGCACCAGGCGCAGCAGCAT
Source organism: uncultured Iamiaceae bacterium (assembly GCA_964494405.1). Taxonomy (GTDB): domain Bacteria; phylum Actinomycetota; class Acidimicrobiia; order Acidimicrobiales; family SKKL01; genus Actinomarinicola. The sequence continues at coordinate 39,696 of CAZBTQ010000006.1, read as the reverse complement.
GAGGCCGGTCAGGCTCCACCACAGGGCCGTGATGCCGAGGTCCGCTCGGCCCACCGCGAGCACGAGGGGGATGAAGACGGCCGCAGCGCCGAGCATGGCAAGGGCGAGCCATCGCATGTCACCAGCCCCGATGAGGAGGCCGTCGAGCGCGAACACCACTCCGTTGAGCGGCTGGGAGATGCCGGCGATCACCAACAGGGTCGCAGCGAGTCCGATGACCGCCGGATCATCGGTGAACACCCGGGGGAGCACACCGTGGAGCGCGACCAGGACCGCGCCGATCGCGACGCCGGAACCGAGGCCCCAGCGCAGCATCCGATCGCCCACGCGACGCGCTGCGTCGGCATCGTCGGCTCCCAGGTAGGTGCCGATGAGCGCCTGGCCCGCGATCGCCAGCGCGTCGAGCGCGAGCGCGCAGAGGCTCCAGATCTCGAGGGTGATCTGGTGGGCGGCCAGCGCGGCGGTGCCGAACCCTGCGGCGACGGCGGTGGTGACGAGCAGCGATCCCCGGAGCGCCGCGGTGCGGACGAACAGGTCGCCGCCGACGACGCCGAGTCGAGCAAGCGTCCGCGGATGTGGCGCGATGGCGACGTCGTGCTGTCGGACGTGGCGCCAGGTCATCACGATGTACACGGCTGCGGCGCCCGTCTGTGCGACCACGGTGGACACCGCTGACGCGCCGATGTCGAAGCCGAGTCCGAACACGAGGAAGAGCTCGAGGAACAGGTTGACCGCGGCCGACGCCAGGGCCACCAGCAGCGGTGTCGCCGTGTCCTGGAGGCCGCGGAGGTAGCCGGTTCCGGCCAGCACGATGAGCATCGCGGGCAGCCCGAAGAGGCTGATCCGAAGGTAGGTGAGCGCGAACGGCAGTGTCGTGTCGTCGGCGCCGAGCGCTCGGAGCGCCGGCTCGGCCAGCGGAAGGCCCACGGCGGTCAGCGCCACGCCGAGGCCGGCTGCCAGCCACAGGCTCTGCACGGCCTGGTGAGCGGCGCCGGCGTGGTCGCCGGCACCGAGGAGCCGGCTCACCGCCGCGGTCGTCCCGTATGCGAGGAAGATCAGGACCGAGTGGGCGACGAGCAGGATCGACACCGCGAGGGCGAGTCCGGCGAGGCGGTCCGTGCCGAGGCGCCCGACCACGGCGGTGTCCGCCAGGACGTAGAGCGGCTCGGCGATGAGCGAGCCGAGTGCCGGCACGGCGAGCCGGAGGATCTCGCGATCGAGCGCTCGACCACGGCTCTGCGCGACACGCTCCCGGTCCATCGGAGCATCCTGCTCCACGCGCGGGCATGATCAGCGCGGTTCTCAGGAGCGTGCTCGCCTCGCCGACGATCCGCTCGCCTGAGCGTGCTGCGATGGCCGTCGCTCGGTGACGAGGATCAGATCACGAGGCTGGTCACGGCGCCGAAGTGCAGCGCGGCGGCGACGACCGTGAAGACGTGCCAGACCTCGTGGTACCCGAACGTGCGAGGCCACGGGTCGGGCCAGTGGGTGAACAGCACCGGGAAGCCGACGGTGTACGCGATGCCGCCGCCCACCACCAGGGAGAGCTGGAGCGGCGTGAGGTTGCTGACGAGCGCCGGGGCGATGGCGAGGGCGCACCAGCCCATCAACGGGTAGAGGGCGAAGCCGATCCAGGCCCCGCGGCGCGGCGCGACCAGCTTCAGGACGACCCCGATCACCCCGAGGGTTCCGACGATCGCCAGCATCGGGATGCCCCACGACCGGGGCAGTCCGACGATGCAGATCGGCACGTAGCTCGCGGCGATCAGCAGGTAGATCATCGAGTGGTCGAGCCGCTGCATGATGCGGCGAGCCCGCTCGGTGTGCGCGAGCCGGTGGTAGGCGGCGGAGGTGCCGAACACCGCGAGGAGCCCGGCGGCGAAGATCGACGCGGACGCGGTTGCGGCCGCACCTCGGGCCGCGACCACCAGGGCGATCCCCGCGGGGATGGCGGCGTAGAACGCCCAGGTGTGCAGGCGCCCCCGCCACGTCGGTCGCACCTCGAGCGTGGGATGGTCGAACGGCGAGGGGATCGGTGGGACGGGCGCGGGCTGGATCGTCAGGGTCGACGTGTCGTGTCGCGGATCCACGGGTCGAGCGTATGCCTCGATCGTGTTGGAGGGGTAGCGCCCGGCCATGGTGCGACGGTCGGCACCGCCACCCTTCAGGTGAGGTTGCGGCGGAACAGGTCGTGCAGGCGTTCCCAGTGCGTCTCGGACGCGGCGCGGTGGTAGCGGGCGCCGCCGTAGGGCGCGTAGCCGTGCAGGGCGCCCTCCATGAACTCGATCCGGTGGGCGACCCCCGCCTCGGTGAGCGCCTGCTCCATGTCGGGGATCGCCTCCTTCGGTGCCGAGGGGTCGTCGTCGGGCCATCCGAAGTAGAGCTCGGCGCGGATGCGGTCGACCTGGCGGTGCGGGGAGTCGTCGCGGTCGAGCACGAGGCCACCCCCGTGGATCGACGCGCCGGCGGCCACCCGGTCTGGCATGTTCTGTGCGAGCGCCATGACCAGTCGCCCGCTCATGCAGTAGCCGACCGCGCCGATCGGCCCGTCCGACGCCGCGTCATCGGAGGCCGCCTCTGCGAGCAGGGCGCGGGCGTCGGTGAGGATGCCGTCGCGCGACACCGTGCCCATCAGCTCGCGGCGCAGGTGCATGTCCTCGTCGCTCGCGCCGAACTCCTTGAACTCGGTGCCGCGGTAGAAGAGGAACGGCATCATCACGTAGTAGCCGGCGGTAGCCAGCCGAGACGCCATGTCGTGCAGTGCGGGGCGGATCGACGGGGCGTCCATCAACAGCAGCACGACCGGATGAGGGCCACCCTCGTCGGGATGCACGATGAACGTCGTCATCGTCCCGTCGTCGGTTGCCAGCTCGGTGCGTCGTTCGATCACGTCGACGTTCCCCCTCGGTCGTGAACTCGGCGCCGAGGCTACCCCTCGGTCATGCGGCGATGACCGAGGGTGCGTCCTCCAGCGCGAGGTCGACGACCTCGTCGAAGCTCGCGACGTGGCGGATGGCCACCGCCTCACGGATCTGATCGGGGAGCTCGTCGACGTCGGCCCGGTTCGCCTCGGGCAGGATCACCGTGGTGATCCCGGCTCGTTGGGCGGCGAGGACCTTCTCCTTGACGCCACCGATGGGCAGGACCCTCCCGTGCAAGGTGATCTCGCCGGTCATGGCGACGTCGCCCCGGACTGGGCGGCCGGTGAGGGTGCTCACGAGGGCTGTGGTCATCGTGATCCCCGCGGATGGACCGTCCTTGGGGATCGCGCCGGCCGGGAAGTGGATGTGCACCCCACGGTCGATGCGGTCGTCGAGCCCGAGCTGGCCGCGGTTGGCCCGCAGGTAGGACAGGGCGATGCGTCCCGACTCCTTCATGACGTCGCCGAGCTGACCCGTCAGCACCAGGTCGCGACCGTCCCCGTCGTCGGGCAGGAGCGCCGCTTCGACGAAGAGCACGTCCCCACCCGCGCCCGTGACCGCGAGGCCGGTCGCCACGCCTGGCCCCTCTGTGCGCACGGCTGGGTCCTCGCGCAGCGGCACGGGACCGAGCGCCTCGCGCAGGTCGTCGGGTCCGATGGTGATCGGCGCAGTCTCGGGGTCGTGCGCGATCTGGTTCGCGGCACGCCGCACGAGACGGTCGAGTCGCTGTTCGAGGCGGCGCACACCCGCCTCTCGGGTGTGATCGGCGACGACGGTCCGGACGGTGTCGTCGCCGATCACGACCTCGTCGGCGCTGACCGCATTGCGCTCGAGGAGCGCGGGCAGGAGGTGCTCGGTCGCGATCGCGACCTTCTCGTCGGCGGTGTACCCCTCGATCGCGATGATCTCCATGCGGTCGAGGAGCGGTCCGGGGATGGTGTCGAGCGTGTTCGCCGTGGCGATGAACACCACGTCGGACAGATCGAGGTCGTGCTCGAGGTAGTGGTCGCGGAAGGTGGCGTTCTGTGCCGGATCGAGCACCTCGAGGAGGGCGGACGACGGGTCGCCGCGCCAGTCGGCTCCGACCTTGTCGACCTCGTCGAGCAGCACGACGGGGTTGCGGGTGCCCGCGTCGATCAGCGCCCGGACGATGCGGCCGGGGCGCGCACCGACGTAGGTGCGGCGGTGCCCGCGGATCTCGGCCTCGTCGCGGATGCCGCCGAGCGACATGCGGACGAACTTCCGTCCCATGGCGGTGGCGATCGACTCGCCGAGGCTGGTCTTGCCGACGCCCGGAGGGCCGACCAGGGCGACGATGGTGCCGCTGCCGCGCCCGCCGGCCCGCTCGTCTGCGCCGCGCTCGCGGCGCAGCTTGCGCACGGCGAGGTGCTCGACGATGCGGTCCTTCACCTCGTCGAGCCCGGTGTGGTCTGCGTCGAGCTGCTCACGTGCGGCGACCAGGTCGAAGACGTCGTCGCTGCGGGTGTTCCACGGCACCTCGAAGACGGTGTCGAGCCACGTGCGGATCCAGCCGGCTTCCATGGACTGGTCGCCCATCTGCTCGAGCCGCTTGAGCTCCTTGGTGGCCGCTGCCGCGACGGCGTCGGGCAGCTCGCCGGCCTCGATGCGCCGCTGGAAGTCGGCGAGTGCGTCCTCGGCGTCGCCGGACTCACCGAGCTCGTCGCGGATGGCCTTCAGCTGGCGGCGCAGGATCGCCTCGCGCTGCTGGTCCTCCAGATCGCCCTGCACACCGGCACGGATGTCGGCGGAGATGCGCGCCTCGGCGAGGGCGTCGCGCGCCCAGTCGTTGGCGAGTCGGAGGCGCTCGGACACGTCGACGGTGTCGAGCAGGCGAAGGCGCTGGTCATCGCTCAGCTCGGGCCACCACCCGATCGTGTCCGCGAGTGCCCCGGGGTCGTTCATCCCCTCGAAGATGGCCGCGAACCGCCGGTTGCCCGTGGCCTCGAGCAGCTCCTCGGCCACGATCCGGTACTCGCGCGCGAGACGGCGGACCTCGTCGTCATCGGTGGTGGTCGGCACCTCGTCGACGGCGACGAGCAGCGCGCCGCTGTCGGCGACCTCGCCGCGACCGACCGCGACCCGGCGCAGGGCGCGGACCACCGCACCGTCGGATCCGTCGGCCATGCGCCCGCGCTGTTCGATGCGCACCACGACGCCGATGCGGCCGTAGGTGCCGTCGCGCTCAGGCACGGCGACGAGCTCGTCACCGACGCCGGCATCGGCGAGCGCGCGGCGGGCCGCATCGCTCTCGGCGGCCACGGTGAGGACCATGTCGGGGAAGATGACCCCGTGGGGGAGGGGCAGGAGCGGAAGGGTGTGCGTGGCGAGATCGGACACGGGGCCTCCGGACAGGAGCGCAACGTCAGACGTTGCTGGCGTACTGGTGATTACAAGATTACGATGCAAGGATCACAACGCCACCGTCGCCTGGATATTCCAGGGCCACCCCGAGGAGTGCCATGACCACCGTGCAGGAGTGGTTCGCCAGCAAGGTCCCCGGCGGTTGGTTCGACCAGCCGGTGGAGGTGCTCGTCGACCGCGACGAGATCCTCGTGATCGGAGCCCTGTCCGAGCCGGCCGCCGGTGCGTTCCGCGAGACCACCCGCGACGAGCGGGTCGCGATCGCGAGGGCGGCCGAGGCCGCGTTCGATCGCAAGGTCTCGTGGGCGGTGCAGGTCGGCGACGAGCTCGTGCGCTTCACGAACATCTCGGTGCCGGTGATGACGCGATTGCGGATCGAAGAGCGTCACGTCCTCGACGAGCTCATCGAGGGTGGGATCGCTCGGAGCCGCAGCGAGGCGCTGGCGTGGTGCGTGCGGCTGGTCGGCGCGAACGAGGGCGAGTGGCTGGCGGAGCTCCGTGAGGCCGCTCGGCGACTGGCCGAGGTGCGCGGGCGCGGCCCGAGCTGCTGACGCTGAGCGGCGCCGGGCTTCCTCGCTGGCTGCTGCCTAACGGGCGCTGGACCCGCCGTCGACCGCGAGCACGACGCCGCTGACGTGGTCGGCTCGGTCCGACAGGAGGAACGTCGCGACCGACGCCACCTGCTCGGGCTGGCCAGGCGGAGGGTTCTGGTCGGCGAGCAGCTCTTGCCACCGGTCGGGGTCACCCCAGCGTCGTTCGGCGTTGGTGCGCATCAGCGACTCCAACCGCTCGGTGACGATGAGGCCGGGGTTGATGGCGAGGACCCTCACCCCACGCTTGAGCGATCGACTGCCGAGCGCGGTCGTGAACGCCATCAGACCTGCGTTGCCCGCGGTGCCCGCGATGTAGCCAGGGTTCGGTCGTGCGCCGGCGCCGCCGATGATGTTCAGGATGACGCCGCGGCCCTGCGCTTCGAGGCGGGGGAGCGCGAGGCGGCACAGGTTGATGTACCCGAACACCTTCAGGTCCCAGGCGTGGCGCCAGGTCTCCTCGTCGACGTCGGTGACCGAGCCCGACGGGATGGCGCCGGCGTTGTTCACCACGAGATCGAGCTCGGGGAGACCCTCGATCAGCTCGGTGACCTGATCGGACAGGCCGAGGTCGCGGGGGTGCGTCGTCACCTCGACGCCGTGGCGCCCGCGGATCTCGTCCGCGGCGGCATCGAGATCGGCAGCGGTGCGGGCCACGAGGTCGAGGTTGCAGCCCTCGGCGGCCAACGAGTCGGCGATGGCTCGCCCGATGCCCTTGGATGCGCCGGTGATGAGGGCACGCCGCCCCGTGAGTGAGAGGTCCATGAGCCGAGGGTACGACAGGATGGAGCCGTGCCTGAGCAGCCACCGCGCGGACTGACCGTGAGCCCACGTCTCGTCATCCCCGACGACGAGCTCGAGTGGCGCTTCTCCGGTTCTGGTGGGCCCGGCGGCCAGCATGCCAACACCTCGAACACCAAGGTGGACCTCCGCTTCGACGTGGCGACGTCGTCGGTGCTGTCGCCCGTCCAGCGCCAGCGCCTCCTCGCCCGGTACGGGCCTCAGATCAAGGTGGTCGAGGCCGGCCAGCGTTCCCAGGCGCGCAACCGCGAGGAGGCGGCGAGACGGTTGGCGCAGAAGGTGCGCGAGGGCCTGGTCGAGCCTCGGCCGCGGCGTCCGACCCGTCCCGGCAAGGGAGCCGTCGAGCGACGGTTGAGCGCGAAGCGACAGACCGCCGAGCGCAAGTCAGCCCGGCGCCGACCGGGCTGGGATCGCTCGGACTGACCCAGGGGTGGGGTCGGGTGCCGTAGGGTCGGCGCCGATGGGAGTGGTGGTCGCGGAAGGCCTGCACAAGCGGTTCGGTGATGTCGTCGCGCTCGACGGCATCGACCTGGAGGTGCAGGCGGGGACCGTGCTCGGTCTGCTCGGTCCGAACGGTGCCGGCAAGACCACCACGGTCCGGATCCTGTCGACGTTGCTGCGCGCCGACGCCGGTCGGGCGCTCATCGACGGGATCGACGTCTCGCTCGATCCTCGTCGTGCTCGCACCCGCATCGGCCTCACCGGGCAGTTCTCTGCGTTGGATGAGCGGCTGACGCCACGCGAGAACCTGGTGCACATCGGCCGCCTCCTCCACCTGCCGCCGCGGGAGGTCCGTCGGCGTGCACGACTGCTCCTCAAGCGCCTCGACCTCACGCATGCGGCCGACCGTCCGACCCAGCAGCTGTCGGGCGGCACGCGTCGTCGCCTCGACATCGCCATGAGCCTGGTGGGCGACCCGCTCGTGCTGTTCCTCGACGAGCCGACGACGGGGCTCGATCCCCGCAGCCGCCAGGCTGTCTGGGAACTGGTCGCCGAGCTGACGGGCTACGGCACGAGCGTCCTGCTCACCACCCAGTACCTCGACGAGGCCGACCGACTCGCGCACCAGATCGCCGTCATCGACGACGGGCGGGTGATCGCACGCGGCACGCCCGCCGAGCTGAAGCACCGGGTCGGCGGTGACCGGATCAGCATCGATCTGCGCGACCCGGCCGACGCGGAGGCCGCGCAGCAGGCGGTGCAGCACCACGCCGCTGGTGAGGTCCGTCACGCCGGACGAGCCGTTGACGTGCCGGTCGCGTCGGTCGTGGGGCTGGTCCCAGTCGTCGTCCGCGAGCTCGATGCCGCCGGGATCGACGTCGCCGACGTGTCGGTCCGTCGCAGCACGCTCGACGACGTGTTCTTCGCGCTGACCGGCCGCGGGGTGGCGGTCGAGCCCGAGGAGGAGGTGGTGTGAGCGCCCCCACCCGCGCTGCGGAGCCGGCGGTGCACGTGCCCACCGCGTCGTCGGGCGTGGTGTGGCTGGTGCGCGACGCGTGGGCCGAGGCGGTGCGCCACCTCCGTGCCATGCCTCGCAGCCCCGAGCTGATCCTGTTCGCGGTGGTGCAGCCGATCATGTTCGTGCTGCTGTTCGTCTACGTGTTCGGTGGCTCGCTGGTCGTGCCCGGCTACGACGATTACAAGCAGTTCCTCGTCCCAGGCGTGTTCGCCCAGACCGCGCTGTGGGGGTCGGCGTTCACCGGGATCGGGGTGGCCGAGGACCGAACGAGCGGCTTGGTCGACCGGCTGCGATCCCTGCCGATCTCGTCGTCGGCCGTCCTCGTCGGTCGCACGTTCTCGGATCTGGTGCGCAACACGCTGACCTTCGCGGTGATGTTCCTGGTCGCGTGGCTGGTCGGCTTCCGGTTCGAGGGCACGCTGCTCGAGACCGCCCTCGCCACCGCGCTGCTCTTCGCGTTCAGCTACGCGTTCAGCTGGGTGCAGGCGTTCATGGGGTTGTCGGTCAAGAGCGTCGAGGCGGCCAACTCCGCGGGGTACATCTGGATGTTCCCGCTGACGTTCGTGTCGTCGGCGTTCGTCGATCCGTCGAACATGCCGTCGTGGCTGGAACCGATCGCCGAGGCCAACCCGTTCACTGTGCTCACCGACGCTGGGCGTGCGCTCTACAACGGCAGGGACCCCGGCGGCGACGCGTGGATCGCGCTCGCATGGGCGGTCGGCATCACCGTGGTCTTCGCTGCGCTCTGCGCTCGCCGGTTCTCCCAGGCGTCGCGTTGACGCTCCGGCCAGCCACAATGGCCTCATGGCCGGCTACGACATGCAGAAGGACCAGATCATCCGCCGCCTCGCGCGCGTCGAGGGCCAGGTTCGGGGCATCGCACGGATGGTGGAGGAGGACCGGTACTGCATCGACGTGCTCGATCAGGTCAGCGCGGTGACCCGCGCCCTCCAGCAGGTGTCGCTCGGGCTGTTGCACGACCACCTCGACCACTGCGTCGCCTCGGCGATGGCCGAAGGCGGACCCGACGCCAAGGAGAAGCTCGACGAGGCCACCGCGGCGATCGCCCGGCTCGTCAAGAGCTGAGGTGATCGCTCAGCCTTCGCCGTCGACCCGCCAGTCGATGGGCGCTTGGCCCGCCGCTTCGAGCGCGGCGTTGGTCCGTGAGAACGGCCGGCTGCCGAAGAATCCGTTGCTCGCCGATAGGGGCGAGGGATGCGCGCTCTGGACGATGGTGTGGCGAGCCTGGTCGACGAGCGCCGCCTTCCTGCGCGCGGCAGCGCCCCACAGGATGAACACCACGTGTTGGGGTGCGTCGGACACGACGCGGATCACCTGATCGGTGAAGGTCTCCCAGCCGTGGCCCTGGTGGGACGCGGCGCTGCCCTGGCGGACGGTGAGCGTGGTGTTGAGGAGCAGGACGCCAGCTCGGGCCCATCGCTCCAGGCAGCCGTGAGGAGGTGGGGGCAGTCCGATGTCGGACTCGCGTTCGGCGTAGACGTTGCGCAGCGACGGCGGGATCGCGACGCCTGGACGAACCGAGAACGCAAGGCCGTGCGCCTGGCCGGGACCGTGGTAGGGGTCCTGGCCGAGGATCACGACGCGCACGTCGGCGAGCGGGGTGAGGTGCAGTGCCGCGAACACGTCGTGGGCCGGTGGGTGCACAACTGCCCGCTGACGTTCTGCGGCCACGAAGGCCTGGAGCTCGTGCCAGTACGGCTCTTGGAATTGGTCGCGGAGCGGGGGGTTCCAGTCGGTGACGGGCACGGACCGCGTAGATCAGGTGCGGATCAGTCGACGCTGATGCGCGCCATCAGGTCGGTCTTGCGCTCTTCGAACTCGTCGAAGGTGATCGCCTTCGCCTCGAACTGGGCGTGGAGCTGTTCGACGAGTGCCAGGAGCTCCTCGGCCGACAGCGGCTCGTCGGCCTTTCCGGCGTCCCAGTCGGCATCGACCGGCTCGTCGACGGTGTCGGTCACTCGTTCCTGGTCCGGTGTCAACCCCAGGCGCTTGTCGCGCTTGGCGGCGGCCTTCGCCTTCTTGGCTCGGTCGCGCTGCAGCTTCTCGAACGTGGTTCGGTTCGCTCCCATGGGCGGTCCTTCTCATCTCGACAGCAGTTCTCGACGGGGTGTCCGCGGCGCGATCATGGTGATCCACCTCTAGAGGTGGGCAGATCGGTCACGGAGCGCAGTGGCGCCTCGCGCCGGCTCCTCCGGCGCGCCCGTCTCGGCGGCTACCCATCGTAGGCCCTCGGACGGCGGACGCCACGCACCCCTCCGCGTCGTGGTCGACGGTCGACCGCCCGCGCCCGCGGGCGCGGGCACTCTTGACGTTGCAGTCGTCGGATCGCCCAGCGGTCCCCACCGCCCCAGCACCAACGTGCGCCGTCAGGGCCGATTCGATATCGATTCGCCAAACAGCGTGTCCTCCCAATTCGTCCGCGCCCCCGTCGGGGCCGATTCGATATCGATTCGCCGCTGACGGTGTGTGGGGGCGACGACCTCGTGTGGGGGTCGGCCGACGTTCCCTGTCACAGGGCATCGCCATGATGGGCGCCTCGGCGCTGCGAGCGCCCGTTCAGCCGTTCCGCCACAGGAGCAGTCCGATGGACGAACACGACAGCACCGACGTCACCCACGCCAGCGACAGCACCGACGTCACCCACGCCAGCGACAGCACCGACATCACCCACGCCAGCGACAGCACCGACATCACCCACGCCAGCGACAGCACCGACGTCACCCACGCCAGCGACGGTGGCACCCGCAGCATCGATGGCGTCGACGCGTCCGCGGGCGCGGACGCGCTCGATCGCAGCGACGACGGCATCCTCGATGAGCACGACGAGTGGACTGAGCTCCCACCGGTCACGCCACCGGTTCCGCGGGATCCCGAGGCGCCGTACCGCCCACCGGGGTGGCGAGAGATCCCGAGCTGGGCCGACGCAGAGAACGACCGGCTCTCCAATCGTCTCGTGGCCAACCTGTCCAGGCTCGACCGCAATCGGCTCCTGGGGGAGCGGTTCGATGCACTCGAGCGGCTCGAAGAGCTCGATGGCGTGCTCGAGGAGGTCGCCCGTGAGCGGATCGAGCTGCTTGACCAGCTCGACAACCTCAGGGCCACCTTGTGGCCCGTCGATCCCCGCTCGAAGGGGCGCCGCCCGCCCTCGCACCGGGAACACGCGCTGGCGCCTGCGGCCGCCGATGCACGCTGGTTGGCCGGGAGGCGACTGCGATCGATGTGCGTGTCGATCCTGCGCCGCCATGGCCCGCTGCGCCTGCGTGACCTCCACGACCTCTTGCATCGCTACGGCTACGCCGTGGGCGGCACCGAGCCGGTGCAGATCCTTGCTGACGCTCTCGGCTACGAGCACGACTGCGGCCGAGCCAGACGAGTCGCTCGAGGCGTGTACGACGCCGACCGTCGCGCTGAGCGCGGCGGCCCCCGAGGTCACGGCCGCGACCCGTTGCCGCCGTTGCCGCTGCTCACCCCGGTCGCAGGCAAGGGTGAGGTGTCCCCAGGCACTGCGAGCGATCGGCGCGCACCCGATCCAGACCTCGTCGACGACGCCGACAGCAGGGTCGTGCACGCGGGATGGCCCCAGCGAACCGGGGTCGCGGCGACGTCGACCAGGCTCCATGTCAGACGACGATGCTCAGGAGAAGAAGAGGTCCTCTGCGCGTTCGGGGCGGCCCAGGAAGAAGCCCTGCGCCATGTCGCAGCCGAGCACGCCGAGGAGGTGGTGCTGCTCGGCAACCTCGACGCCCTCGGCGATGACCAGGATGCCGAGCGCGTGCCCCATCTGGATGACAGCGCGGACCAACGCGGCATCGCGGGGCGAGCCGGCCACGCCCGCCACGAACGTCCGATCGATCTTCAACAGATCCGGTACGAACCTTCGCAGCGCGACGAGCGACGCGAAGCCGGTCCCGAAGTCGTCGATGCCGAGCAGGACACCGTGCTGGCGAAGCGGCTCGAGCGCCTGGGAGGCACGGACCGGATCATCGAGCAGCGCCCGCTCGGTCACCTCGACGCACAGGGCCGAACCCGGCAGGTCGTAGCGATCGAGCGCGTCGAGGATCTGGCGGGTCACGATCGGATCGACGAGCTCGCTGTGGGTGAGGTTGATGCTCGCCCACAGGGCACGCCCGACCGCTGGCGCCACCTCGCGCGCTCGCCAGACGGCGAGCTGACGGCAGGTCGCCTCGACAACGGTCCCGCCGAGCTCGGGAAGCAGACCGGCGTCGTCGGCGACGTCGAGGAACGCCTCGGGCAGCAGCACGCCACGATCCGGGTGCTCCCACCGCATCAGCGCCTCGACCGCGATCACGGCGTGGTCGCTCATCCGGACCAGCGGCTGGAACGCGACGGCAAGCTGGTTCTCCTCGACGGCGGCGCGCAGCCGCAGTCGGAGGTCGGCGAACCGAGAGGTGCGCTCCTTGAGCGCGTCGTCGAACCGCACCGCCTGGCCACGGCCCTTGGTCTTCGCTGCGTACATCGCGGTGTCGGCGTCGCGGAGCAGGGCGCGGGGGTCGCCACCGTCGGCGGTGACGAGCACGCCGATGCTCGCGTTGACGTGGAACTCTCGCTCGCGGGTCACGAACGGCTCTGCGAAACCCTGCTGGATCCGCTCGACCACCAGATCGACCGTGTCGGTCACGAGCAGGTCCTCGACCACCACGATGAACTCGTCGCCACCAAGTCGAGCGACCGTGTCGCCCGGTCGCACCGCCTCTGTCAGGCGTTCGGCGATGTCGCGCAGCAGCTCGTCGCCGACCTCGTGCCCGAGCGTGTCGTTGACGACCTTGAACCGGTCGAGGTCGACGAACAGCACCGCGAAGGATCGGCGTGTGCGCACCGCTCTGGACGTGGCGTGCTCGAGTCGGTCGTAGAGCAGCGAACGGTTCGGCAGCCCCGTGAGCTGGTCATGGGTCGCCTGGTGGACCAGGGCACGGTCCTGGAGCCGACGGTCGCTGATGTCACGCACCAGTATCTGGGTCACTGGGCGCCCGTCCCAGATCGCTGGGATCGCGGCCAGCTCGGTGTCCAACGCGTGCCCGTCGGGTCGCAGAGCCCGGTGCTGGGACGCCGTGGTCCATCGATCGGCGGCATCGCTGGAGTGGTTGTCGGGCAGGAAGAGGTCGTCGAGGTCGAGGCAGGCGACCTCATCAGCAGAGACCCGACCGAACAGTGAGACGGCCGAGGCGTTGGCGTGCAGCACCTCGGTCCCCTCGACGAGCAGGATCGCGTCCGAGCTCGCCTCGACCATCGACTGGTACTGCTCGTCGCCGCCGACCGCGCTCTCCGCGTCCACCTGGGGAGTGATGTCGCGGACGTTCACCAGCACCGCACCGACCTCGGGATCGTCGAGGTGGTTGGTGACCCGCGCCTCGAGCGTCCGCCACGACCCGTCGCTGTGGCGTGCCCGGAACGTCTCTCGCCCGACGTCCTTGCAGCGAACGGACTCGATCAAGCTCGCGAGGAGACCATCTCGATCGGCGGGATCGACGATGTGCAGGCCATCACCGCCAACGAGGTCGTCGGCGCTCCACCCGAGCATGGTGGTGACCGAGGCACTGACGTATCGCACGGTTGCGTGCGCGTCGTAGGCGATGATGAGGTCCGACGAACGCTCGACCACGGCGCGCCACCATCCGACTGCGTGTTCAGACGCGATGGGCGCGGCCGTCCCGGGGGTGGGGGTCACCGTCGTCGTCAGTCCTCGGTCCGTGCGCGCCGCATGGCGTCTCCGTCGTCGTCACCTGGGCGAGAGCCCGATCCTTCCCTGTCACCATCGGCGGGAACGGCCGAGTTGTAAGGGGTCGTTCGGCTCACCTCAAGGTGTGTGACAGGACACGACGGGACTCGAGGTGGTCGGAGGAGGATCGGCGCGCTGATATGGTCCGGCCGGGGGTGAGGGCCGGTGGAAGCGAGCCCAGAGATGACAGTCGCGGCCGACGCCGCAGGCACCGACGTCGACGCTGCGCGCAACGGCTGGCTGCGGCGACTGGTGCCCTACATCGAACGGCATCGGCGAGACGCCGCGGTCGTGTTCGTCGCCGCGCTCGGGGGCATGGCGGTCACCGCCGTCCTGCCGCTGTTCGTGCGGGCGGTCGTCGACGACAGCATCGTGCCGTCGGTGCAGGGTGGCGTGGTCCGACCGATCGGCCCGCTCCTCGTCGCGATGGCGCTGCTCGGGCTGGTGCGCTTCGGTCTGTCGTTCGTGCGGCGGTTCGGTGCAGGGCGCCTCGGCATCGACATCGAGTACGACCTCCGCAACGACATCTACGACCACCTGCACCGCCTCGACTTCGCCCGCCACGACGAGTTCCAGAGCGGCCAGCTCGTCTCGCGGGCCAACTCCGACGTCCGGGTGCTGCAGCAGCTCCTCGGTTACCTGCCGTTCATGAGCGGCAACATCTTCCTGTTCGGCCTGTCGGTCATCATCATGTTCGGGCTGTCCGTGCCCCTCACGCTGGTGGCCCTGATCGCGGTGCCGACGCTGTTCGTGATGGCGCTGCACCTGCGCAAGGTGGTGTACCCGTCGAGCTGGGACGCTCAGCAGCGCGCGGCCGAGGTCGCCACCGTGGTCGACGAGGCCACGAACGGCGTCCGGGTGGTGAAGGCGTTCGGGCAGGAGCAGCGCGAGCTCGACAAGCTGACCGACTCGGCCCGCGACCTGTTCGGGGCCCGGATGCGCAACTCGCGGATCTCCGCACGACGCCAGGCCACCATGCAGACGGTGCCATCGCTCGCTCAGGTCGCGATCCTGGTGTTCGGCGGGTGGCTCACCATCCAGGGGGAGATCTCCCTCGGCACGTTGCTGGCGTTCCAGACGTCGCTGGTGCAGCTCGTCGCCCCGGTCCGTCAGATGGCGGGGATGCTCGTGACCGCCCAGACGGCCCGCGCCGCCGCAGAGCGCATCTTCGAGCTGCTCGACTGCACGTCCGACGTCGAGGAGCGGCCGCACGCGTCCGACCTCGACGTGGCCGAGGGCCGGATCGAGCTGCGCGGGGTGCGCTTCGGCTACCTGCGGAGCGAACCGGTGCTCGATGGGTTCGACCTCACCGTCGAACCCGGTGAGGTCGTCGCGCTCGTCGGTGCCTCAGGCTCGGGCAAGTCGACCGTCTCGCTGCTCGTCCCCCGGTTCTACGACGTGCAGGAAGGCCAGATCACCATCGACGGCACCGATGTGCGAGCGGTCAGCCTCGACTCGCTCCGCGCCTCGATCGGCGTCGTGTTCGAGGAGAGCTTCCTCTTCTCGGCGACCATCCGCGAGAACATCGCGTACGGCGTCCCGGATGCCACCGACGACCAGGTCGAGCAGGCGGCCCGGTGGGCTCAGGCCGAGGAGTTCGTGCGCGCCCTGCCCGACGGCTACGACACCGTCGTGGGGGAGCGTGGGCTCACGTTGTCGGGTGGGCAACGCCAGCGCATCGCCCTCGCCCGTGCGCTCATCACCGACCCTCGCATCTTGTTGCTCGACGACGCGACCTCGTCGGTCGACGTGCGGATGGAGGAGGAGATCCACTCTGCCCTCCGCTCGGTGATGCGCGGCCGCACGACGATCCTCGTGGCCCACCGCCGATCGACGTTGCACCTAGCCGATCGAGTCGTGGTGGTCGACGCCGGCCGTGTCGTCGACCAAGGCACCCACGACGAGCTGTGGAGCCGTTCCAGCACCTACCGCGAGCTGCTGGGCGGCCCTGATGCAGCTCCCGACCTCACACCCGAGGGCACGGTGCCCGGCGCAGAGCCCGATGGCGCCGCCGACGCCGACGCCGAAGAGCTGGCCGGGAGCGCCTGGCCCCACGACGTCGACCTCGACAAGACGCTCGCCGAGGCGCGCCGCGCCGGCTACGCCGCAACGCGACAAGCACTGGGCATGCGCGCCGGGCCGGCGCGGCTCAACGCCCCGCCCACCCCCGAGCTCCTGGCGGCGATCGAGGCGCTGCCCCCGGTGGTCGACGAGCCCGAGGTCGACACGGCGGCGGCTGCCAAGGAGGACCCGGAGTTCTCGTTCCGCCAGCTCATGTCGGGCTGGCGGCGCCCCATCGTGGTCGCGTCGGTGCTGCTCGGCCTGAACGCGCTGGCGGCCCTGGCCGGGCCGCGCCTGGTCGGCATGGGCGTCGACCGCGGCATCGTCGACGAGGACATGGGCTGGCTCCTCATCGCCGCCGGGCTCTTCCTGGCCACGGTGGTGCTGATCCGGGTGCTCTCCTACGCGTCCACCATGGTCACCGCACGGCTCGGCCAGAACCTGCTGTTCGCCCTGCGGATCAGGGTCTTCGCCCACCTCCAGCGCCTCGGCCTCGACTACTACGACCGGGAGATGGCCGGCCGGATCATGACGCGCATGACCTCGGACATCACCGCGCTCCAGTCACTGCTCCAGTCGGGCTTCATCGACGCGCTCGTCCAGGGCGTGACCTTCGTCGGGGCGCTGTTGGTGCTCGTCTCCATGAGCCCGCCCCTCGCGCTGGTCGTGCTCACGATCGTCCCGCCGCTGGCGGGGGCGACGCTGATGTTCCGCACGCGCAGCGAGGAGGCCTACGGGCGGGTGCGCGACCGCATCGCGGCGGTGAACGCCAACTTCCAGGAGAGCATCTCAGGCGTCCGGGTCGCCCAGGCGTTCGGTCGCGAGTCCCGCAACATCGAGGGCTTCCGCGAGGTCGCCGGTTCGCACCGCACCGCCCGGATCGACTCGACGAAGATCTCGTCCGCCTACTTCCCCTTCGTCGAGCTGTTGTCAGGCATCGCGACGATCCTCGTGCTGTGGGTGGGTGGAGCACTCGCCGAACAGGGCAGGGTGAGCGCCGGCGATCTGTTCGCGTTCGTCTTGTACCTGACCGCGGTGTTCGCCCCCGTGCAGCAGCTCTCACAGGTCTTCGACACCTACCAGCAGGGAAAGGTGGCGCTCGACCGCCTCGGAGGGCTGCTGGCCACCCCGACCAGCACACCCGAGGTGCCGGATGCGACCGACCCGGGCCGCGTCTCCGGCGACATCCGCTACGTCGGGGTCGACTTCACCTACGCGGGATCCACGCTCCCCGCGCTCTCCGACATCGACCTGCACATCGTTGCGGGCGAGACCGTCGCGTTCGTGGGCGAGACCGGTGCCGGCAAGTCCACGATCGTCAAGCTGGCCGCGCGCCTCTACGACCCGACGTCGGGCACCGTCGCGATCGACGGGCGACCGCTCACCGAGCTGAACCTCGCCGCGGTGCGCCACCAGATCGGGGTCGTTCCCCAGGAGGCGTTCCTGTTCACCGGCACGATCCGCGACAACATCGCCTACGCACGGCCCGACGCCACCGACGACGAGGTCGAAGCCGCGGCACGGGCCACCGGCGCCCACGAGTTCGTGGCCCGGCTGCCGCTCGGCTACCTGCAACCGGTCATCGAACGCGGACGGTCGCTGTCGTCAGGTCAGCGACAGCTCATCGCGCTGGCTCGGGCCCAGCTGGTGGACCCGGCGATCCTGATCCTCGACGAGGCGACCGCCAACCTGGACCTCGGCACCGAGGCGCGGGTGGTGCGGGCCATGGGCGTGGTGGCCGAGGGCCGCACGACGCTGCTGATCGCTCACCGCCTGCAGACCGCGGTGCGGGCCGATCGCATCGTGGTCATGGACGGTGGGCGCATCGCCGAGGTCGGTTCCCACGACGCGCTGATCGCGGCGAAGGGCGCCTACGCCGAGATGTGGGCGGCCTACATGGGCGAAGGTCCTCAGCCGTCGGACCGGTCGATCACCGAGCGGTTGTTGCCCAGGTAGGCCGACACCACCCGAGGATCCTCGAGCACGGCTTCGGGCGTACCGCGGGTGACGAACCGCCCGAGGTCGAGCGCCATGATCTCGTCGGACACGCCCCGGATGAGCGGCATGTCGTGCTCGATGACGATGAGGCTCGCACCGGTGGCCTCGCGGATGCGCAGCAGCATCGGACCGAGGGCCTCGGCCTCACGCTGCGCGATGCCCGAGGACGGCTCGTCGAACAGGATGACGCTGGGCTCGTGGGCGAGGATGCACGCGATGTCGACGATGCGGCGCGACCCGGTGGAGAGCTCTCGCACGAACTTCGTGGCGTAGGCGGTGAGCCCGAGCAGGTCGATGAGCTCGTCGGCGAGCCCGGCGACCTTGCGCTCCGACGCCCGCACCACCGGTAGGCCGAGCGCGATGGCGATGGGATCGCGCACCTCGACGCGACGCTCGAGCGCGAGCTGGATCGTCTCCTTGACGGTGAGCCCGGGGAACAGGCGCGCGTCCTGGAACGATCGGCCCAGACCCATCCAGGCACGGGCGTCGGGGGAGAGGCTGGTGATGTCGGTGCCGTCGAGGTGGAGCCGGCCACGGTCGAGGCTGAGGTAGCCCGACAGCAAGTCGAACAGGGTGGTCTTGCCGGCGCCGTTCGGGCCGATGATGCCGAGGATCTCGCCACGACGCAGGTCGAAGCTGACGTCGTTGACCGCGAGCACGCCCGAGTAGGCGCGGGTCAGGCCCTCGGCACGCAGGATGACGTCGTTGGGGTCGGCGATGCCCTTGACCCCACCACCTGCCCGCTCCTCGAGTCCGTCGAGGGAGCCCGCGCCCTCGAGGAACACCGCGCGCAGCACGTCGGGCCGGCCGAGCAGCTCCGAGGTCGGACCGCGGAAGCGGATCTCGCCCTTCTCCATGAAGTAGGCCGTCTCGGCGACGGTGAGCGCGACGTTCACCGACTGCTCGACGAGGATGATCGTGGTGCCCCGCTCGCGGATGGCGGTGACGACCTTCAAGAGGCGTTCGACGATCACCGGTGCGAGGCCGAGCGACAGCTCGTCGATCATCAACAGCCTGGGCTTGGCGATGAACGCCATGGCGAGCGTCAGCATCTGCTGCTCGCCGCCCGACAGGTTGCCTGCCGCGTCGTCCCAGCGCTCGCGCAGGACTGGGAAGTAGCCGTGCACCTCGTCGGTGGCAGCGGCGAGGTACTCGGTGTCGTCGGCGTAGGGCCACCCCGCGAGGCGGATGTTCTCGCCGACCGTCAGCGAGGGGAAGATGCCCTTGCCGCCGGGGACCTGGACGACGCCGTGGGCGACGATCTCGTTGGGGGGCGCGTGGGTGATGTTGATGCCGTCGAACACGATCGCCCCGCTCGACGCCTCGACCAGCCCCGAGATGGCCTTGAGCAGCGTCGACTTGCCGGCGCCGTTGGTGCCGAGCAGCGCGATGATCTCGCCTTCGCCCACCTCGAACTCGACACCGAACAGGACCTGGACCGAGTCGTAGTGCACGTCGAGGTCCTTCACGAGGAGCATCTTCGCCTCGCCGCGATCACGGGCGGCTCGCACCTCGGACATCGCGACGGTGCCGGTGCGGACCTTGTGGATGTCGGAGGTGATGAACCTGCCGGCCGAGGTGATCATGATGACGCCGATGAGGATCATCGGACACAGCGTGATGATGGCCCGCTCGAGCCCCCACGAGTCGGCCAGACCGCCGATGATCGGGCCGACGAGCAGCGTCGGGATGATGAAGAGGTTGCCGATGGTGAACCCCATCGAGCGGATGCGTGGCGGGACGATCAGCGAGATGGTCGCGGCAAGCGCGGGGGCGGTGGCAGCGGTGGCCGCAGCGAGGACCGCGCGCATCACGACGACGATCGCGATGTTCCTGGTGAACACGAGCACGAACAGCGAGACCATCTGGAGGACGCCGGTGACGCCGAGGAAGCGGAGCAGGTTGGCGGGGTCGCGGCGCATCAGCTTGGTGGCGACGGGTATGCCCACGACCAACCCGACGAGCTGGAAGGGCTCGGTGATCGCCGCGAGCAACCCGCGCTGGGCTGAGTTGAGTCCGAGCTCGTCGGCGTAGAACAGCTGGATCAGCGGCGACAGGGCGAACAGCGGGATCGACAGCACCGGGATCGCGATCCAGATGCGTCGCAGCGTCCGGATCTGCCATGCGACCCTGAACGCCTCGGTCATCGACGCCGGGGCCTCCTCGGTGGTGGCGGTGACCTGGTCGGCGCCGTGCGCCTTCTTCTCGTGCACGCCCCGCAGGGGCTCCTTCATCCGCAGGGCGAGGATGACGAAGATCATCGTGGGGAAGGCGAAGACGATGAACGGCAGCTCCCACGAGTAGTAGAACGCGAGGCTGCCGGCGATGAGCGGCGCGGCGAACTGGCCGATGCTGTTGCCCGCAGAGTGGACCGCGAAGACGCCAGGACGCACGTCGACCGGGTAGTAGTCGGAGATGAGCGGGCGGTGGGTCGCGCCGTTCACCGCACGGCCGAGGTTCGCGGCGCCGCGCACGGCCCCGAGCATCCAGATGCTGCCCACGAACCCGGCGACCGCGGTGAGGAACGAGGCGACGCCCCACGTGGCAGCGCCTCCGGCCGCGATCTTGACGCGTGAGCGGCGGTCGGCGAGGTGGGCGAGGGGGATCTCGAGGAACAGCACGAAGAACCCGACGACCGAGGTGAGGGTGAGGATGCCTTGGATGTCGAGGTTGAACGAGTCGCGGATCTCGGGGATCAGGACGTTGAAGGCCTCACGGTCGAGCTCGTCGACCATGTTGAGGCCCGTGAGCACGAGCAGCGGATAGATCGGCCCGCCCTGGGTCACGTTGGACGGGCGCCAGTCGGACAGCCGTTCGCGGATGGTTCGCTTCGGCGGTGCCGGAATCGGGCCGGGCGTGGGCTCCGGTGCGGACGACGGCGGGGGAGTGGCAGTGGCGGTCATCGTTGGCGCCCTCCTGCGCTCGGCGTCTCGACCCCATCTGAGGGTTCGATCGGATCGTCGGGGTCGGTGATCTCGATGGCGGTGTCGCTCGTGGCCTGGGCGGACGCACCGGACTTCCCGGCGATGCGCTGCGCAGCGCGGTTCTGCTTGCCCGCGGCGCGCTGTGCGTCCATGACGTCGGCCATCTGGCGTACGAACTCCATGCCCTTGTCGGCGCTGGAGGTGATGCTGTCGAGATCGGCCGCGTCGGCGAACAGGCTCGGCACCATGATCTTGTAGCGGGTCGCCACCCAGCGGAGGTAGCCGTCCCGCGCGCGGTAGATGAGCGATGCGAGACCACCCGGCAGCGCGATGAGGACCGCGAGCAGGCCGAGGCCGCTGGCGAAGAAGGCGAGCTCGGACGGCAGGAACGCCGCGGTGCCCTTGACGTAGAGCGCGCCGGCGATGGCGCCCGGCAGCGAGCCGAGCCCGCCGATGACCACCATCGTGAAGACCGCGAGGCTCTGGGTGGCCTCGTAGGGCTGGGTGCCGAGCGCGGTCTGGTGGTGGACGAAGACCGCGCCGGCGACCGCGGCGATGAACCCCGAGAACGCGAACGCGGTCAACTTCGCTCGCACCGGGTTGACCCCGAACGCCTGGGCTCCTCGCTCGTTCTCGCGGATGCCGATGAGCACTCGGCCAGTGCGCGAACGCCGAAGCTGGTGGGCCATTGCCATGACCAACAGCAGGACGCCGAGGGTGAACCAGTAGTACTGCCGCTCGCTCTGGATCGGGATCGCACCGAAGAGGTCGTTGCGCGGGATGCGCCCCTGCGGCAACCACCAGTCGAACCGACCCTGGTTGAGGAAGTAGACCGCCGTGGCCTGTGCGAACGCGAGGGTGGTGACCGCGAGGAACAGGCCCTTGAGGCGCAGTGCCGGCAGCCCGATGATGACCGCGAGGAGCGCACCGACGAGTCCGGCGATGAGCAGCGAGAGCGCGATGTCCCAGCCGAGCCGAGTGGTGACCGCGCCGCCGACCGCAGCGCCGAAGCCCATGAACGCGACCTGTCCGAGGCTGATCTGTCCCGCCCATCCGGTGAGGATCACCAAGCTGATGCCCACCATCGCGTAGATGAGGATGCTGGCTGCGAGGTTGATGCGGCTGACCGACAGGACGAACGGCAGCCCGATCGCGATGAGCAGACCGAGCAGCGGGATGCCCCGCATGACGAGGTCGACCTGGGGGAGCTTCGACAGCTCTGGCGGTACTGGTCGCACGTCGTCGATCGCCTGCCAGTGCGACTGCTCGTCGGTGCGGGCCAGCTTGCCGCGACGCTGGACGAGCAGCACGACCAGGATCAGCACGAACATGATCGGGGCGACGAGCACCCTGGCGCCGGTGTCCCAGAAGATCGCCTGTTCGAGCACGCCGATGCCCACCGCACCGGCGAAGATCATCGTGAAGTTCTCCATCCGCCCGATGACGCAGGCGGCGAGCGCCCGGATCAAGATCGTCGGCCCGAGCACCGAGCCGATGGAGGCGCTGAGCACCCCGGTGCGCAGGAACAGCGCCGCGAATCCGAGGCATGTCGCGAGCACCCACACCACCGTGCCGAGCCGCCTGACCGGGATGCCGAGCAGCATCGCCCGGTCGCCGCTCTCGGCCGCGGCGCGCACCGCGATGCCGACGCGGGTGTAGCGGAAGAACGCGGCCAGTGCGGCCACGAGGGCCACGATCGACACGACGGCGATGATGTCGTAGGCGGCGAAGATGGTGGAACCGATCGAGAAGGTGAAGCCGAACGGCTGGGGAAGCCGGGCGCTGACGTCGTTGGCGTCGAACACGCCCCCCCAGTAGTTCTCGAGCAGCCTCGGGATGATGATGGCGAGCCCGGCCAGCGCCTGGGCGAGTCCGATCGTCGCCACCGTCAGGATCAGCCGCGGGGCGGTCGCGAACCGCCGGATGATGATGAACTCGACCAGGACGCCGAGCACCAACGCCGTGGCGAGGCCGATCGGCAGCGCGACGAGCAGCGGAAGCCCCGCGCTGGTGATGAGCATCAGGGTGAACGCGGTGGGCACCGCACCGAGGTCGGCCTGGGCGAAGTTGATGATCCGGTTGGCCCGGTAGACGAGCGCGATGCCGATGGCGATCAGGGCGGTGAGGCCACCGATGATGACGCCCTTGAGCAGCTGACCCACCGGCGTCGGGAAGAAGATCGCCTGGGTTGCGTAGACCGCCAGCGCGCCGATCGCGATGGTGCGGGCCGTGCGGAGGCGCTCGGAACGCCGCGTGGCCGCCGAGCGCTCCGCTGCCGTGGTGGCCGTCACGAGGCATCCCCGGGCGAGCTCTCGAACACCCAGACGCCCCGGCGCTCGGCGAGGGGGTCGTCGGGGCGAAGGGTTGCCGGGTCGAACACGATCGCGAACTGACCCTCGAGGTCGCCGGCCGTGAAGATGACCGTGCCCTCGATGGTGGCCCCCACCTGGAGGGTGTCGTCCTGGAGCTGCGCCTGGCCCGACACGTTGGCCGTGTTCGACAGTGCGCCGTCTGGCTTCTCGAGCTGCCAGTCGGTGCGGTTGTAGTCGACCGAGCTGTTGCCCTCGTTGCGCATCGACACCGTCGCCACGATGTAGCCCCGGTTGTCGATCTCGGAGAACGTCGCGACGCGTTCGATGCTGGTGACGGTGGCGACGAGGTCGTACACCTCGAGCTCGTCGCCGATGGCGCCTTCGACGTCACCCTCCTCGCGGTTCTCGCGGTCGACGTCGACCGTGGACTCCTGTGCATCTGGATCGTTGAACGCGTTGCAGGCCGTTGCCGCGAGGACGAACAGCGCGGCGAGGATGGCGCGCCGCCACCGCCGAGCGTCCGTGGAACGCACTCCAACGCCCAGTCGGGTCGTGGTCGAAGAATCCATCGTGTCCCTGCCTTCCCCCCTGCGTGGTCACGAGCAGTCACGTGACGATTTGTCACCACCACCAGCGGTGGCGTCATGACGTGACGGTCGACACACGCTACCCTGCGCGTGACCGGCGGCGCGCACGCCCGTCGGCACACGACAGTGGGGGGCAAGAGGTGGAAGAGCAACCGAACCAGAAGTCCGTGCTCGCGCGGTACTGGCCGGTCCTCGTGGTGGCGGTGGTGGTGCTGGCGGTCGTGGCCGTCGGCCTGCTGTCCGGCGACGACGACGACGGCGACGACGATGTGGCCGCGGACACGACCGAGGCGCCAGACGAGGGCGACGAGCCAGCAGACGGTGGCGACGACGCGCTGAGCGCGCCGGACTGCGACCCCGAGACGGGGCGCATCATGCTGCCGACGCTGCTGGCACCGAACTGCGTGCCGCTGTGGGACGACTCCGCCGACAACGGTGGCGCGACCCACGCGGGCGTCACGGCCGACGAGATCACCCTGGTCATCTACCAGGGTCCCGAGACCGCCGAGGCGGAGATCGTCGCGACGGCGACCGGCACGATCGAGATCACCGAAGAGGAGCGCAACTCCAACCGAGAGCGCGTGCTCGAGGCCTACAACGCGCTGTACGAGACCTACGGCCGCACGGTCGTGCCGGTCATCATGAAGACCGAGGCCGAGAGCAACGACGAGGTTGGGGCCCGCGCGGACGCCATCCGTGCCGCCGACGAGCTCGGTGCGTTCGCGGTGATCGGTGGTCCTGCGGGCACGACGGCGTTCGCCTCCGAGCTGGCCAACCGAGGGGTCCTGTGCTTCTGCACGGCGAGCCTTCCCCAGGAGCGCTACGAGGAGTGGGCGCCGCACGTGTGGCCGGGCCTGATGTCGTCGACGCAGGCCTACATCTTCCGCTCCCAGTTCATCACCGACCAGCTCGCCGGCGAGCCCGCCGAGTTCGCGGGAGACGAGGCGTTCCAGACCCAGGAGCGCACGTTCGGCCTTGTCTGGTACGAGACCGCCGACGGTGCGTATGCCGACGGTGTCGCGTACTTCGAGGAGCAGCTCGCCGACAGCGGCATCGAGCTCACCGAGAGCTTGAGCTACATCTACGGCACCGGCGACACGCTCGACGAGGACGCCGCGACGATCATCGCCCGCCTGAAGGACTCGGGTGTCACCTCGGTCATCTTCGCCGGCGACCCGTTCATGCCGGCGAACCTCACCACCGCGGCAACCTCGCAGGACTACTGGCCAGAGTGGATCATCACCGGATCGACCGGCACCGATTCGTCGGCGCTCGCCCGTCGCTACGACCAGGAGCAGTGGAGCCACGCGTTCGGCATCTCGCTGCTGCTACCCACCCTGGACCCCGACATGACCCAGCAGGAGGGCAACATCGTCTCCTGGTTCCACGGTGAGGAGCTGACGAGCTATCCGGGCATCTACGAGATCGGGCGGCTGTTCACCGGCATCCACCTGGCAGGTCCCGAGCTGACGCCCGAGACCTTCCGGGACGGGATGTTCAGCTTCATGCCGGTGTGGGGCCATCCCACCGAGTTCGGGGTCTCCTACGGACAGGACATCTGGCCGTTCGACGACTACACCGGTGCCGACGACATCAAGATCATCTGGTGGGATCCCACCACCGCCGATCCGACCGTCGACAACGATCCGCCGATGGGCGTCTACCGCTACGTCGACGGTGGCATGCGGTTCCTGCCCGGAGAGATGGGCGAGATCGGGGAGTTCTTCGACCCCACCGGCACGGTCATCTGGTTCGACGAGCGTCCGCCGGGCGACGTGCCACCGCAGTACCCGCCCCGCTCCGGACGAGAGGGGTAGCAGTCAGGTCCGATCCCGCGCCAGCCGGGGTCGCACCACGGAGGGGGCCGCCACGTCGGCGGCCCCCTCCGTCGCGTCCGGTCTCGGTGCCGGGGGATCCCGAGACCGTCCGGATCATGCCCTCAGGCGTGCACGTCCTCGCCAGCGGTGTGGCGCTCCCAGGTGCCGTACATCTCGGCGTACTCCCCACCGAGCGCGACCAGCTCCTCGTGGCTCCCGAGCTCGACGATGCGGCCGCGGTCGACCACGGCGATGCGGTCGGCGCGCATGGCGGTCGCCAGGCGGTGGGCGATGATGATCGCCGTGCGCCCTTCGAGCAGGGTGTCGAGGGCCCGCTCGATCTTGGCCTCGGAGCGCAGGTCCAGGTTCGACGTCGCCTCGTCGAGGACCAGCACGCGGGGCTTGGCCAGGAACGCTCGGGCCAGGGCGAGGAGCTGGCGTTCGCCGGATGAGAGCGACACCCCACGTTCGTGGCAGGGCGTGTCGATGCCTTGGGGCAGCCGTTCGATCAGGTCGTCGATGCCGACCGCCGTGCACGCCTCGAGGACCTCCTCGTCGGTGGCGTCCGGGCGGGCGAAGGCGATGTTGTCGCGGATGGAGCCGCCGAACAGGTACGGCTCCTGGGGCACGATCCCGAGCTGGCTGCGCAGGGACCTCAGGGTGACGTCGCGCAGGTCGTACCCGTCGATCGACACCGTGCCCTCGGTGGGGTCGTAGAAGCGCGTCGCGAGGTTCGCGAGCGTCGACTTGCCCGCACCGGTCGGTCCGACCAGCGCGAACACCTCACCCTCGTGGATGGTGAGGTCGACGTCGGTGAGGACGGGCTGGCCCTCCACGTAGGCGAACTCGACCCCCTCGAAGCGGACTCGACCCTCGATCGCCGGCAGGTCGATGGCGTCGGGGGACTCGGCGGTGGCCGGCTCGCTCTCGAGCAGGTCGCCGAGCTTGTCCATCGCTGCCTGGCCCTTCTGGTACGTGTTGTAGAGGTTGACCAGCTGCTGGATCGGGGCGAAGAAGGTGCTGAGGTACAGCACGAACGCCGTGAGCTGGCCGACGGTGAGCTCGCCGTCGAGCGCCATCTTCCCGCCGATCAACAGGATCATCGCCTGACCTGCGACGCCGATGAACTCGGTGCCAGCGCCGTAGATCGCGCCGACCTTGGCGGTGTAGTCGTTGGCCTCCCGGTAGCTGCCCGAGATGTTGCGGTGCTCGGCGTTGTTCTGGCGCTGGCGGTTGTGCGCCGCCACGATCCGCACGCCCGACAGGCTCTCCTGGAGGTGGGCGAGCACGTCGGCGATGCGGTCGCGGACCACGTCGTAGCCCCGATCCGACGCTCCCCGGAACCAGATGGTCATGATGACCATGAAGGGAACGATGAGCAGCAGGGTGATCAGCGCGAGCGTGACGTTGTAGGTGAACAGGATGAACACGACCATGATCAAGGTGAGGCCCTGGACGACCATCTGGATGAGGCCCTCGTGGAAGAGCTGGGTGAGGCTCTCGATGTCGCTGGTCATCCGGCTCATCAGCCGTCCGGCCTTCTCCTCGGTGAAGAACGCGACGTCGAGGCGCTGGAGGTGCGAGAACACCCGCACGCGGAGCACGTACATGAGGCGCTCACCGACGCGACCCGACCACGCGACCCTGGCGCGGGACACCACCACGTTCACGAAGATGCTCATCAGGTAGACGATCGACACCGTCACGATGACGTCCTTGTTGCCATCGCGGATGCCACGGTCGATGCCGATCTGGGTGAGTGCCGGGCCGGCCAGCATCGCGACCGTCTCGATCACGACGAGCAGGAAGGCGCCGAGCAGGGCGAGCCAGTGCGGCGCGAGGAGGCTCCGCAGCTTGAGGCGCCGACGGTCGTAGCCGCTGTGGCTGAACTCGATGTGCTCGGGTCCGCCATCTCCCTCGGTGGCGAGGAGCGTGTCGACCTTGGCTTGGAGCTCGGGGGGGATGCCAGCGAACTGGAGCCCCGCCTGGCCAGCTCCGGCCCGCGACGCGGCGAACGCGCCGCCACCACCACCGGGAGGTCCCATCATGCCCATCAGCCAGCACCTCCCAGGCCGGTGAGGCCGGCAGCGGGCGACGCGGTCGGGTCGCCTCCTGACATTCGCTGTCGCATCTTCTCCATCGCCTCCTGGCGGGCAGCTTGGACCGCGGCCCTGGCGTCACGTGCGGCAGCCCGGGCCGCCTGGTCCTCTTCGAGGTGGGCGAGCACCGCGGCGTACCGCGGCTCGTCGCGCATCAGGTCGGCGTGGGTCCCCTGTGCGACGATGCGACCACCGTCGAGGAGCGCCACCCGCTTCGCGAGGTTGATCGTCGACAACCGGTGCGCGATCACGATCGTCGTGCGGTCTGCCATCAGCTCGGACAGCGCGTGGTGGATCTGCTCCTCGATGCGCACGTCGATGGCGCTGGTGGCGTCGTCGAGGATGAGCACCTTCGGGTTGACGAGCAGGGTCCGTGCGATGGCGAGGCGTTGCCGTTGGCCGCCCGAGAGCGTGTACCCGCGCTCGCCGACGAGCGTGCGGTAGCCGTCGGGCAGGCGATCGATGAACTCGGCGGCGTTGGCGGCGGTGGCGGCGGCGATGACCTCGTCGTCGGACGCGTCCGGCCGGCCGTAGGCGATGTTGTCGCGGATCGACGACGAGAACAGGAACGGCTCGTCGAGGACCATCCCCACGTGCGCCCGCAGGCTGGCGAGGGTGAGGTCGCGCACGTCGTGGCCGTCGACGAGGACCTCGCCCGAGTCGGCCTCGTAGAAGCGGGTGAGGAGTCGGGCGATGGTGGACTTGCCGCTGCCGGTGCGACCGACGATGGCGACCGTGTCGCCCGGCTCGAGCGAGAGGTCGAAACCGTCGAGGACCTTGTGGCCGTCGTTGTAGGAGAAGTGCACGTCGCGGTAGTCGACCCGGCCCTCTGGGTCGTTCAGGTCGACCGCGCCTGGCCGGTCGACGATGTCGACGGGCTCGTCGAGGATCTCGTAGATCCGCACCGCGGACGCCGCCGATCGCTGGCCCATCATCATCAGCATGCCGACCATCCGGAACGGGGCCTGGAGCATGACCACGTAGCTCGTGAACGTGACGATGTCGCCGATCTGGATCGTGCCGTCGATGGCGAGGATGCCGCCGTAGAGCAGGACGAGCAGCGTGCCGACGCGCGGCAGGTTCTCCATGATCGGCGCGTACTTCGCTCGCAGGTCGATCTGCTTGGTCGTGGCCCACCGGAGGCGGTCCGCGGCGCGGGCGAGGGCGTTCACCTGCTGCTCCTCGGCGGCGAACGACTTGACCACGCGCGTCCCGCTGACGTTCTCCTCGACGATGGTGGCCACATCCGCGGTGCGGGCCTGCACCACCCACGAGATCGGGAACATGAACGACCGCATGCGCATCCCGACGAGCACGACGAATGGGAGGGGAAGGAGGGCCACGAGGGTGAGGGGGACGTTGATCGACAGCATCAGCGCGAACGCCAGCCCGAAGCTCAGGACCTGCAACGAGATCATCGGTGCGAAGGTGAGGAACATCTGCACCGACCGGATGTCGGAGTTCGCCCGCGAGATGAGCTGGCCGCTCTGCACCCGGTCGAAGAACGTGAACGACTGGCGGGAGAGGTGCTGGTACATGGTGACGCGCAGGTCGTACTCGAGCCCGTACGCGGTCGTGAAGAGGAAGTAGCGCGAGGTCAGCGTCGTGAGCGCTCGCACGACCCCGAGCCCGAGCAGCACCCACACGTAGGGGACGAGGTCGGTGCTGCGGTCGTCGAGGCCGCTGTTGATCGCGAGCCCGAGCACGCGGGGCACCGCCACCGCCGCGACCATCGACACCGCCGACAGCGCGAGCGCCAACGTGAACATCCGGCCTCTGGCTCGCAGGAACGGGGCCATGCGACGGATCCACCCCTTCGACCGGTCGGGGTCGATGCTGGCGGTGGGCTCGGGGAACCGCTCGTCGACGGTGAAGGGCTCGTAGACCGAGATCGGGTCGGGCTCACGCCCGCCCATGGACGCGAACTCGCGTTCCAGGGTCGACGTCATCGGGTCACCTGCCGCGCCCGGCCCTCGACCATGCCGTCGTGCCAGGTCTCGAGCCCGCGGTTCACCTCGGCGATGCGCTCGTCGGGGAGTCGCGCCGAGAGCCACGAGGTCATGCGCTCCTGGATCGACGCGTCGGCCGCGTCGATCGCGGCCCGCCCGGCGTCGGAGATCTGGTGGGTGACCCGGCGACGGTCGTCGGGGTCCGGCTCACGCACGACGAACCCCCGGGCCGCGAGGCCATCGACCAGCGCGGTGAGGCTCGGCCGTGTGACCGCCAGGCGGTCGGCGAGGACGGTTGCCGCCGCAGGCGCCTCGGCCAAGAAGATCAACAGGCGGTACTGGGAGGGGGAGAGGTCGACCTCGTTGAGGGCTACTTCGATGCTCTTTGCGAGCACGGCCGCAGCGTGGACGGCTTCCCGGGAGATTCGTTCGAAGGGCACATAGTTAGTGTGCCGGAACTATTCGGCGCTCGCAAGCACCCACCGCGCGGGAGGGCCCGCCGACGCGACGCCGACGGGCCCTCTGCGCATCGAAGTGGAGGCTGACCTACACGAACGCGGAGGCGAACACCAGGGAGACGATCGTCATGACCTTGATGAGGATGTTCATCGACGGACCGGAGGTGTCCTTGAACGGGTCGCCGACGGTGTCGCCGACCACTGCTGCCTTGTGGGGCTCTCCGCCCTTGCCGCCGTGTGCCCCGGCTTCGATGTACTTCTTGGCGTTGTCCCAGGCGCCGCCCGAGTTCGCCATGAAGATGGCCAGCGCGAAGCCGGTGACCAGTGCGCCAGCGAGCAGCCCGCCGAGTGCATCGACGCTGATGAAGCCGACCGCGAGGGGCACCACGATGGCGAGTGCGCCCGGAGCGATCATCTCGCGCAGCGAGGCCTCCGTCGAGATGGCCACGCACCGCGCCGAGTCGGGCACGACACCCGGCAGTCCCTCGCGCAGGCCGGGGATCTCACGGAACTGGCGCCGGACCTCCTCGATCATCTTCTGCGCAGCGCGGCCCACGGCGTCGATGGTCAACGCGGCGAACAGGAACGGCAGCGCCGCGCCGATGAACAGCCCGATGAACACCTCGACGCGACCGATGTTCAGGTTGAGGGCTGCGGTCGGATCGGCGTCGAGGACGGCGAACTCGAAGCTCTTGAACAACGCCAACGCGGTGAGCGCCGCCGAACCGACGGCGAACCCCTTGGCGATGGCGGCGGTGGTGTTGCCGAGCGAGTCGAGTGCATCGGTGACCTCGCGGACCTCTGGGTCCAGGCCAGCCATCTCAGCGATGCCGCCGGCGTTGTCGGCGATTGGGCCGTACGCGTCGACGGAGACCACGACTCCGGTCGTGGCGAGCATGCCGATGGCGGCGACGGCGATGCCGTAGATGCCGCCGAAGTCCTCACCGAGCCCGCCGAACGCCTCCGGGTTGAAGGCGAGCTGGCCGCCCCAGTACGCAACGCCGACTCCGAGCAGGATCAGCACCACGGACGCGGCGACCGACACCATGCCGGCGCTGATGCCGGCGAGCACGGTCGTCGCCGGACCGGTCTCGGACTGTTGCGCGATCTTCTTCACCGGCGGGAACCCGTCCGAGGTGTAGTACTCGGCGCACTTGCCGAGCGCCCACCCGACCACGAGTCCCCCGACCACCGCGATGGCGAGACCGATCGGGGCGTCGAAGTCGTCCCCGGAGAACAGCCAGAAGGCGATGCCGACGCTTCCGAGGGCGGTGAGGCCCATGGCGACGTTGGTGCCCATGTGCAGCGCACGGCTCAGCGAGTGCGAGTCGGTCGACGTGCCGCCCTTGACGAAGAACGAGCCGATGATCGAGGCGACCATGCCGACGAACGCGATCGCCATGGGGAACACGAGCAGACTGATGACGCCCTCGGCGCCGGCCTGGCCGGCGGTCAGTGCGAGCGCGAACGCCGTCAGCGAGATGGGGGCGATGATCGAGCCGGCGTACGACTCGAACAGGTCGGCGCCCATGCCCGCGACGTCGCCGACGTTGTCGCCGACGTTGTCGGCGATGGTCGCGGGGTTGCGGGGGTCGTCCTCGGGGATGCCCGCTTCCACCTTGCCGACGAGGTCGGCACCGACGTCGGCAGCCTTGGTGTAGATGCCGCCGCCGACGCGAGCGAACAGGGCGATCGACGAGGCACCGAGGCCGTAGGCGGTGAAGATCTCGAACGCCTCATCGACCTCCATCCACGTGACGAACACGAGGTACGTGACCATCAGGCCGAGCAGTGCCAGGCCGGCCACGGTGAAGCCCATGACCGCGCCGCCGCGGAAGGCGATCGGCAGCGCCGCCGCCGGGCCGGACTTGGCGGCCTCGGTGGTGCGGGCGTTCGCCATCGTCGCGACCGTCATGCCGGCGTATCCGGCCGCCGCCGACAACACCGCTCCGAGGAGGTAGGTCACCGATGCCAGTGGATTGATCACGACGGCCAGGAGGATCATCATGGCCACCACGAACACCGAGACCCACTGGTACTCCTTCTTGAGGAACGCCTTGGCGCCGTTCTGGATCTCGTTCATGAGGAAGACCATGCGCTCGTTGCCGGGGCTGGCCTTCTTCACGACGCCGTAGAAGTACACGGCGAGGCCCAGCGCGGCGAGCGCCGACGCAAGGGCCAGGTAGGGGACTGCTTCCACTGGGCTCTCCTCTGAGAGTCGGTTGTTGGGTGAGGCTGGTGGGATCAGGCAGCAGGCGCGTCGGATGGAGGCGGCGTCCGGTCCATCGTCCGCACGAACACCTGGGTTGCGACGGTGCGGCCCAGAGATCGGTCACGTCCGTCGACGCGCACGAGCACGGGGCCGTCGAACGGCTCCTTCTCGCGCACCTCGATCTGGGTGCCGGGACGAAGCCCGAGGCTGTCGAGGTACTCGATCACCGCCGGGTCGGTCGACCCGGGTACGGCGACGACGGCCACGTCGCCGGGGCCGAGGTCGTAGAGCTGGGGGAGGGATGCCATCGACACGTCGGTCGGGGCGGGGATGGGGAAGCCATGTGGGCACGCCGTGGGTTCGCCCAGCACCTGGAAGATGCGGTGCTCGACCTCGTCGGGAAGGTCGTGCTCGAAGCTGGTGGCGAGGCGATCGGCGTCTGTCCACTCGTAGCCGAGCACGTCCGAGAGGAACCGCTCGACGATGCGGTGACGCCGGATGGCACCGACCGCCGCCGACCGGCCCTGGTCGGTGAGCGACACCCCGACGTAGGGGGTGTGCGCGAGCAGCCCGCGATCGGCGAGTCGCTTCACGTGGGCCGTCGCGGTGCCTGGCGAGGTGCCCATGGCGTCGGCGAGGTCGCCGGTGTGCGCGACCTGCTCGGCCGGGTGGCCGCGTCCGATGGTCTGGCGGTAGATCGCCTTCAACATCTCGCGGTCGGATCTGGTGAGGTGCTCGGCCACTCGCGGCGGGTCCAATCAGCGGTTTCGACCCGCCGAAACTAGGGATGCGATCGCGTGCAGGTCAAGCTGTGCCCGCGTGCGTGTGACGTCGAGGCGACTGTCGCCAGGCGATCGTGTCCGGGTGGCGCTCAGCCAGGCGAGAGGAAGGATGCCGTCGCGGCGATGAAGCGGGCGGGGTCGGTGGACCCGGTGAGCTCGCGCGCCGAGTGCATCGAGAGCTGCGCGACCCCGACGTCGACGGTGGGGATGGCGAGCCCGGCGGCGGTCATCGGCCCGATCGTCGATCCGCAGGCCATGTCGGTGCGGTGGATGTAGCGCTGGGTGGGCACGCCGGCGCGGTCGCACGCGAGTTGAAACGCTGCGACGCTGATCGCGTCGGACGCGTACCGCTGGTTCGCGTTGATCTTCACGACCG
>CAZBTQ010000006.1:3865-6110 GCA_964494405.1 uncultured Iamiaceae bacterium | reverse complement strand
GCGACGCTGATCGCGTCGGACGCGTACCGCTGGTTCGCGTTGATCTTCACGACCGGGCCGCCGTTGAGCGTGATGAGGTGATCGGGCTCGTGGCGGTCGGCGTAGTTGGGGTGCGTGGCATGTGCCATGTCGGCCGACAGGCACACCGATCCTGCGAGCGCCCGCAGCAGCGCCTCGCGGTCGCCGCCGCGGGCGATGACCATCCGTTCGAGCACCGAGGCGAGCAGCGCCCCGTCGGCGCCGGTGGCCGACGTGCTGCCGACCTCTTCGTGGTCGAACAGGCACACCACCGCGACGTGGTCGGTGAGCACCGCGGCGGCGAGCTCGAGGGCCGTGACCGCTGCGTGGCAGGACAACAGGTTGTCGAGCCGAGGTGCGAAGACCAGCTCACGGCTGATGCCGCCGATCGTCGACGGCGTGAGGTCGTGCAGCATCAGGTCCCAGCCGATGACCTCGTGCCACGGCGCGCCCACCTGGTCGGCCACCAGCTCGACCACCTCGCCGGGACGGCGCGCACCAAGGCCCCACACGGGTGAGAGGTGCTGCTGCTTGTTGAGCAGGAGCCCCTTCTCGCCGATCTCGCGGTCGAGGTGGATGGCGAGCTGGGGGACCCGCAGGATCGGCTCGTCGATCCGGACGAGCTCGACGCGGAACCCGTCGGGTGCTCCACCGTCGCGGATCGCGACCCGTCCCGCGAGGCCCAGGTCGCGGTCGAGCCACGAGTTCACGAGCGCGCCGCCGTAGACCTCGACCCCGAGTTGACGCCAGTTCGCTCGGCCGACGTCGGGCTTCGCCTTCAACCTGAGGTTCGGGCTGTCGGTGTGCGCGCCGACGAGCCGCAACGGCATCGACGCGGTGGCGCCCTCGGGAGCGGCCCACGCGACCAGTGCACCGCCCTCGACCACGACTCCACGTCGAGCGTCGGTCCAGGTGGACCTGAGATCGAGGCGGGGGAACCCTGCTGCCTCCAAGCGCGCCGCGGCGTCGGCGGCGGCGTGGTACGGGGTCGGGCATGCATCGATGAACGTCAACAGGTCGAGCGTCTCGGCGGGCACCGTCACCTCTGCCGGGCTCACGCGTCGTCCCCGGCGATGGCACCCATCTGCTTGAGGCGGTGGAGCGTCGTGAGCACCCTGAACGCCGACATCCCCATCGCGGAGATGAGCCCCGCCACATCGCGGCGGCCATCCATGAGACCGAGCAACTCGAACTCCTCTGGGGTGAGCGTGATCGAACCGCTCGACGCCGGCAGCCGGGGTGCCCTGCGCAGCACGATCGAGGTGGACGGGATCGAGGTCGCGATCTGACGCCACTCCTCGACCCGGTGGTTGACGTCGTCGAGGACGTCGTCGAACGGGAAGCCGGGACAGCGGGCGAACGGATGCGATTCGCCCGAGACGAAGGCGAACGACGCCGTGCTGGGCAGCAGGAGCTCGAACAAGGTGGCCACGGTGTGCTCGTAGATGCGGGCGTGGAGCCGCTCGCGGTCGGCGCCTGCCGCGATGAGCCGCTCGAGGCCGCTGCCAGGCTCGCCCACCTCGGATGCCCGCACGACCTGCTCCCACTCGTCTGGCCCCACCAGGCCCCCGCCGAGGACCGCGGCGCGCAGGCCGTCGGCTCCGGTGGTGGCGAGCTGGACCTGCTCGACGGCGACGACCACGACCACGTGCGTGCCGTCGCCGCGCAGGTGCAACGCTCCGGTTTGGCGGGAAGCCCTCAGCAGGCGCAGCACGTCCGCGAAGGGGACCTCGTCGAGTCGCCCCTCGAGACCTGTCGTTCCGGGGGTCATCTGCATGACGCTACCGTCGCGCCAGCGCCGGACGGGGGCATCTAGGTCATTCGGCCCCTCTTCGACACGTGCTCAAGAACCCGGGTGGCGTACCGATGGATCTGGAACAACTGGGCCCTACGCCGTAGGCCCGCGAACGGGATGCCGAGTCCGCGAGGGACACAATGCTGCGAAACATGAAGGTGGGGACGAAGCTGCTGGCAGTCGTGCTGCCGCCGTTGCTCGTGCTCGTCGTGGTGGCCGGCCTCGGCGCCATGGACAGGCGTGCAGAGGCTGCGGACGCACGCACGTCAGAGGAGTACATCGCACTCACGAGCGCCAACGACGATCTGATCGCCGAGCTGCAACGCGAACGTTCGCTGAGCATGCTCGCCATCACCGATCCCGACGCGGTGGAGGGCCTCGACGCCCAGCGCACCGCGACCGACGCCGCAGCCGCCGCGTTCGAGGACGCGG
>CAZBTQ010000006.1:0-3765 GCA_964494405.1 uncultured Iamiaceae bacterium | reverse complement strand
CTCGACGCCCAGCGCACCGCGACCGACGCCGCAGCCGCCGCGTTCGAGGACGCGGCCACCTCGGCCGATCAGACCCCGGCGATGTCATCGCTGGTCACCGCTCTGGAGTCCAGGGTGGCCGGAGACACGAGCGCCCTGAAGACCATGCGCAGCTCCATCGACCGTGGGGGCCTCGATCCGCTCATCGCCTACGGGTGGTTCGGCGACACGATCAACTCCCTGTTGGAGCTCAACACCGCGCTGTCGAACGCGGTCCCCATCGCCGATGTGTCTGCCGACCTCTCGAGCCTCGTCGCACTCGGTCGCTCCCAGGAGGCGTTCGCTCAGATCCAGGCGATCGTGACCGTCGCCCTCGCGAACGACGAGTTCGATGTCGACGGCCGTCAGTGGCGTGAGTTCCTGAGCGCGCTGAACGAAGCCCGCCAGTACGAGACCTTGTACTACGCCATCGCCACGCCGGAGCAGGCGGCCCAGCTCCGCGGCCTCCTCGCCTCGGAGGCGGCGAACTCGTCCGGCAACTTCCGCGACGCGGTCGTCACCGCCCTGTACAACGACCTCGACTGGCTCGACACGGGCCGGGACTACGACGGTGAGGCCAACGCCATCTCCGACGCACTCGGCGATCTCGAGCCGCCGGTCGCCGCCCTGACCCCGATGGAGTGGATCGAGTCGTCGAGCTCGCTCATCGACGCCCACGCGGCGGTGTCGGATCAGATCCTCACCGACGTCAGCGATCAGGTCGCCGCCATCCGGTCCGAGACCGAGCAGCAGGCGCTGCTGTACGTGGTGCTCACCATCGTCGCCATCGTCGTGTCGAGCATCATCGCCATCGTGGTGGCCCGACGGATCACCAAGCCGCTCCGCCACCTCACCGAGGCGGCAGATCGACTCTCCACCGAGCAGCTGCCGGCACTGGTCGAGCGGCTGAAGTCCCCGGGCGCGTCGGGCGGCGAGGTCATCCTCGAGCCGATCAACATGCGGCGGACCGACGAGATCGGCCACCTCGCCGATGCGTTCGACGCCATCCAGCGTGTGACCGTCGAGGTCGCCGAGGAGCAGCAGACCCTTCTGAAGAAGGGCATCGGCGACATCTTCGTGAACCTCGCCCGCCGCAACCAGAGCCTCCTCGACCGCCAGATCGAGTTCATCGACCAGCTCGAGCAGCAGGAGGAGGACCCCGACGTCCTCGAAGACCTGTTCAAGCTCGACCACCTCGCCACCCGGATGCGCCGCAACGCTGAGTCGCTGCTCGTGCTCGCCGGCGTGGAGACCAGCACCCGTCGCTCCCGCCCCGTGTCGCTCGCCGACGTGGTCCGGGTGGCGGTCGGCGAGGTCGAGGACTTCGCTCGCCTGAACCTCGTGTCGCTCGACGACGCGGTGGTCACCGGTGCCGCCGCCATGGACGTCGCGCACCTGCTCTCCGAGCTCATGGAGAACGCCACGGCCTTCTCGCCGCCAGAGACCTCGGTCGAGGTGCTCGGGCACCTCAACAACGACGGCAGCTACGTCCTGTCGATCTCCGACCAGGGCATCGGCATGAGCGACGAGCAGTTCACCGACACCAACAAGCTGCTCGCCGAGCCGCCGCTGGTGGGCCTGACGCTGAGTCGCTCGCTGGGCTTCACGGTCGTCGCCCGACTCGCAGACCGCTTCGACATCGACGTCCGACTGACCTCGTCGCCCACGGGTGGCGTCACCGCCCTGGTGACCCTGCCGAGCACGATCCTCGAGGAGACGACGATCTCGGTCGAGCCCGATGCCGCCCCGGCGGACGCGGTCGCCGAGCCGGTGGCCGACGCCGCGGTGCCCATCATGGAGCTCACTCCCATCGATCCGGTGGTCACCACCGACGAGTTCGACGACGTCGACCGGGCCGGGAGCAACGAGTCCGATGACGATGCGCCAGCCGAGTGGGTGCCCGACGCCCCTGCCCCCTCCACCCTGGCGAACGCGGTGCCCGAGGGTGCCGCGTTCGATGCAGGCCTCGCCTCGCTCATGGAGGACGACCTGACGTCGAGCAACGGAGCGTCGAGCAACGTGGCGCCGATCCCCGAGCATGCGCCGTCGCCTGAGGGAGTGTCGCTGTTCGGCGGCGCCGAGCAGTCCGAGCCGGCGTCCCAGACGACACCGACCCGCACGGCCGCCGGCCTGGTGAAGCGTGTCCCGCGGGCGTCGACACCCGCCTCTGACGGAGCGGACCGGCCGGTGGCGGAAACCGCCTCGGTGGCCCGCACCCAGCGGTCGCCTGAAGAGGTCCGTGCGATGTTGTCCCGCTACCGCTCGGGCCTCCACCGAGGTCGTGACGGTGATTCGACCAATGGCTCGTCGTCGCTCGACGGTGGGAACTGAGAGGGAGATCGATGAGCGATCTGAGTGCAGCAGCCAACAACGTCAACTTCCTGGTCTCGAACTTCGTCGATCGGGTTCCCGGCGTGAGCGAGGCCGTCGTGGTCTCGAGCGACGGGCTGCCGATGGCGGTGTCTGCCGGCCTCAGCCGTGAGGCGGCTGATCGCTTCGCCGCCGTGGCGTCTGGCTTCATCGGCTTGGCCTATGGCGCGGCGGGCCGCTTCGGCGGCGGCGCGGTCAACGAGGTCATCGTCGAGATGGAGCGTGCGTTCCTCTTCGTGACCGGCATCAGCGACGGCTCGTGCCTTGCGGTCGTGGCCACCAGCGAGTGCGATGTCGGGCTCGTCGGCTATGAGATGGCGCTTCTGGTGGACAAGGCTGGAGCAGTCCTGACGCCCGAACTGCGGGCTGAGCTGCAAGGAGCGTTGCCACGGTGAGCACCCCAGGAGGTCCCCCCGAGAACGACGATCTCGGTGTTCGCATCCGCCCGTATGCCCTCACGGGTGGGCGGACGCGCTCCGGGACCGATCTGGCCATCGAGGCGATGGTCGCCACCACGACCGAGGGTCTGTCCTCCCAAGGCCAGCTGACCCTCGAGAGGGCTCGCATCGTCGCCCTCTGCGTCACACCGCAGTCGCTGGCCGAGATCTCGGCCCTGCTCAAGCTGCACCTCGGCGTCGCCCGGGTGCTCGTCGGTGACCTGGCCGAAGAGGGCCTGCTCGCCGTGAACCGTCCCAGCCACGTCGGGGATCGTCCCGACCTCCGACTCCTGGAAAGGGTGCTCGATGGCCTTCAGGCACTCTGAGGCTCCGGCCCAGCCCATTGCATCGACCGAAGCGCCGATGCCCGTCAAGATCGTCGTCGCCGGAGGCTTCGGTGTCGGCAAGACCACCTTCGTGGGGTCGATCTCTGAGATCTCGCCGCTGACCACCGAGGCCGCGATGACCTCGATGAGCGAGGGCATCGACGATCTGTCGAAGGCCACCGGCAAGACCTCGACCACCGTCGCCATGGACTTCGGGCGGATCTCGCTCGGCACCGACCTGGTCCTGTACCTGTTCGGGACACCGGGCCAGCCCCGCTTCCACTTCATGTGGGACGACCTGGTCCGTGGTGCGATCGGTGCGGTCGTGCTGGTGGACAGCAACCGCCTCGAGGACAGCTTCCCGGCGGTCGACTACTTCGAGGGTCGTGACGTGCCGTTCATCGTCGCCCACAACGTGTTCGGCGAGCGCCCCGCGCACGAGCTCGACGACCTCCGCGAGGCGTTGGCCGTGCCCACCGACGTGCCGATGGTGACGTGCGACGCGCGCGATCGGAGCTCGACCAAGATGGCGCTCCTCGAGCTCGTCCAACATGCACTGGTGAAGGCGACAGCCTGAACCAGCGACAGCAGAGCGAAGGCGACAGCCTGACGCT
>CAZBTQ010000005.1:33485-43625 GCA_964494405.1 uncultured Iamiaceae bacterium | reverse complement strand
CTCGACGCGACCAAGCCGCGAGATCTCAGACCTCCAGCCTGAGGCCCTGGCGATTCACGATCAAGCCGACGATTGCGCCTGTCCCGCGTCAGCGGCCCTCGAACTGGGGGGTTCGCTTCTCGATGAACGCCTTCTGGCCCTCGCGGTAGTCGGCGGACCCGAAGCAGGCGTCGACCATGGCGTTGACACGCTCCATGTCCCGGCGGTCCGGGTCGCGCTGGGTCTGCTGGATGCCGACCTTGCACGCTGCGACCGTGAGCGGCGCGTTGGCGCAGATCCGGCGGGCGAGGTCCATCACCTCGTCGCGCAGGTCGTCGACGGCCACGACGCGGTTGACGAGCCCCATCTGATGCGCCTCGGCGGCGTTGTAGCGGCGGGCGGAGAACAGCAGCTCGGAAGTGTTCGCGGGACCGATGAGGCGCACGAGGCCGTCGATGCCGCCATAGCCGTACCCGAGCCCGAGGCGAGCCGCGGGCACGCCGAACTGGGCGTCGTCAGCGGCGATCCGGATGTCGGCCTTCATGGCGGTGAGCAGCCCACCGCCGATGCAGAAGCCGCGGATCATCGCGATGATCGGCTTGTCGAGGGCATACCAGCGCCGGTCGGCCTCGCCGAACTGGCGGTCGTAGGCGGCACGCGCCTCGGGATCGGTGCGCTGCTCGGCGAACTCGGAGATGTCGGCTCCGGAGACGAACGCCTGATCACCCGCGCCGGTGAGCACGACGACCCGAACCTCGTCGGACTCCCTCAGCCAGTCGAGCAGGTCGGGCAGCGCATGGCGGATCTCGGCCGACAGGGCGTTGCGCTTCGACGGGTTGTTGAACGTGACCGTGGCGATGCCGTCGTCGACCTCGCAGAGGAGCATCTCGGTGCCGGTGTCGTGGGGGGTGGTCATCGGTTGTCTCCTGTGGTCAGACGACGCCGCGGGCCCGCAGGTCCGCCACCTCGTCGGGTGTGAACCCCGCCTCGCCGAGCACCTCGTCGGTGTGCTCGCCCGGGTCGGGGGTGTGGGTGCGCACGGTGGTGCCGGTGCCGTCGGGTCCGGTCATCGTGACCGGGTGCCGCACCACCTCCTGGTGACCGAGCGTCGGATGCTCGATCGAGGTGACCAGACCCAGGTGCTGGACCTGGGGGTCGGCGAAGACCTGGTCGAGGGAGTACACGGGTCCTGCGGGGACGCCTGCGTCGGCGAAGACCTGCACCCACTCGGCGGTGGGTCGGGTGCGCAGGACGTCGGCGATGATGCCGTTGAGCTCGCCGCGGTGGACGCTGCGAGCCCGGCCCGTGGCGAAGCGCTCGTCGTCGGGCAGGTCAGGACGGCCGATGGCGTCGCAGAAGCCCCGCCACAGGCGCCCGGACGGACCGGCGACGTTGACGTGGCCGTCGGCCGACTCGAAGCAGCCCATCGGGATGAGCGTCGGGTGGTGGTTGCCCTCCTGCGGCGGAACCTCGCGATCGATCGTCCACCGCGCGGCCTGGAAGTCCATCATCGACACCATCGACTCGAGGAGCGACGTCTGGACCCAACGCCCCTCGCCGGTGCGCTCGCGGTCGTGGAGGGCGGCGAGCAGACCGATCGCCAGGTACAGCCCCGCGGAGAGGTCGGAGATGGGGATGCCGGCGCGGACCGGGCCGCGGCCAGGCTCGCCGGTCACGCTCATCAGGCCGCTCATGCCCTGGGTGATCTGGTCGACACCGCCACGCGGGGCGTACGGCCCGTCCTGTCCGAACCCCGAGATCGAGCCCATGACGAGGCGCGGGTTCAGGGCGTGGACGGTGTCCCAGTCGAAGCCGAGGCGGGACTTCACCGCCGGACGCATGTTCTCGACGAGCACGTCGGCGTT
The DNA here is from genome assembly GCA_964494405.1 of uncultured Iamiaceae bacterium. Taxonomy (GTDB): domain Bacteria; phylum Actinomycetota; class Acidimicrobiia; order Acidimicrobiales; family SKKL01; genus Actinomarinicola. Next base: position 41,781 of record CAZBTQ010000005.1, on the reverse strand, counting down.
GCGGACGAGTCGGTGCAGGACCGCACGCCCCTGCTCGCTGGACAGGTCGAGCCCGAGCGAACGCTTGTTGCGGTGGACGTACTGCTCGTCGGAGCCGTGGCGCTGACCGCCGACGGCGTTGGGAGCGGCCGGATCGATCGGTAGCTCGACCCGCACCACGTCGGCGCCCCAGTCGGCGAGCTGGCGCACGCACGTGGGTCCGGCACGCGCCACGGTCAAGTCGATCACTCGTATGTCGTCCAACAGCACGGGCGCTCCCCCTCTGGTCAGACCATAGGTGCCGACGCGCCAAGATGGTGACGTCACGAGGACGGGGGGACGATGGACGGATGGGCGACATGACCGAGAGCGACGCACCCACCGCGACGATCACGAGCGGCACCGTTCGGGGTGCCATCGACGAGGACGTCGCGGTGTTCAAGGGCATCCCCTACGCCACCGCCGAGCGCTTCGGAGCACCCTCCCCGCCCGCATCGTGGAGCGAGGTGCGCGACTGCCTCGAGTACGGACCTCGATCACCGCAGCTCGCAGCGGCGGGCGCGCTGATGGACGAGGCCGGCGACACCTCGCCGATGTCCGACGACTGCCAGGTGCTCAACGTCTGGACGCCGGCGCTCGACGACGGCGCCCGCCCGGTGATGGTCTGGTTCCACGGCGGCGGATTCTCGTCGCTGTCCGGCTCGTCCCCGATGTACGACGGTGTCCGGCTGTGCCAGCGAGGCGACGTCGTGGTGGTCACCTTGAACCACCGACTGAACCTCTTCGGTTTCTGCAACCTCGCCGCGCTCGGCGGCGAGCGGTACGCGCACTCCGGTGTCGCCGGGATGCTCGACCTCGTGTGCGCGCTCGAGTGGGTGCGCGACAACATCGCCACCTTCGGCGGCGACCCAGGCAACGTCACGGTCTTCGGCGAGTCGGGCGGCGGCGCGAAGGTCAGCGTGCTCATGGGCATGCCCGAAGCCCGCGGTCTCTTCCATCGCGCGATCGTGCAGAGCGGCGTCCACCTCCACGCCCAGGACCCCGCCGACGCCACCGCGAACGCCCTCAAGCTCCTCGAGGCGGCCGGGCTCACGCCCGACAGGGTCGACGAGCTCGCCACGATGCCGCTCGATCAGATCCTCGCCGCGTTCGGGGCGATCGCCACCCAACAGGTCGGAGGCGAGGGTGTGGCGTTCAGCCCCGTCGCCGACGGCGTGCACCTGCCCCGCGCACCCTGGAAGCCGAGCGCCCCGGAGTACTCGGCCCACGTGCCGCTGATCCTGCTGTCGACTCGCACCGAGACGACGCTGCTCGCCGGGGGCCGGGACCCGTCGCTGTTCCACCTCGACGACGAGCAGCTCCCCCGCAAGCTCCGCGGCTGGCTCGACGGCGCCGATCCGGAACCGATCGTCGCCGCGTTCCGCGAGCTGTACCCCGACGCCCCAGCGTCGGAGATCTACTGGCTCATCACGAGCGACATGTACTCGCGGATGCCGGGCTGGGTGATGGCGGACCGAAAGTCCGATCAGGGCGGCGCGCCGGTGTGGGTGTGCGAGCTGCACCACGACTCGCCGGTCCAGGGCGGCCGTTGGGGAGCGCCGCACACGATGGACATCCCGCTCGTGTTCGACAACGTGGGCAAGGTGCCGTCGTTCGCCAAGGACTCACCGGAGATGCGTTCGGTCGCCGAGCAGATGAGCGAGGCTTGGATCGCCTTCGCCCGCCACGGCGACCCGAACCACCCGGGGATCCCGGAGTGGCCGGCGTATCGCACCGCCGCGCCGGTCACGATGCTCTTCGAGCCCAGCTCACGGGTCGAGCCAGGCTGGCGTTCGGCCGAGCGCGCCGCGCTCGCGGACGTCCCGCTCCGCGACACCAACCGATGACCGACCCAGCCCACTGGATCCGCCACCTCCCGCCGGGCGTGGACCCCGCGACGATCGACCTGCTCGCCCGCCGATCGCTGCCACGGGCGTGGCTCCAGACGTGGCGCGACGATCCAGACCGCCCGGTGCTGCGCGACGTCGACGGCACGTGGTGGACCCGTGGTGCGCTCGACGAAGTGTCCGCCGATCGTGCCCGTCGGCTGCTCACCGCAGGTCTCGTCCCAGGCGATCGGATCGTCGTGTCGGGAACACCGTCCGCCGACCTCGTCGCCGCCCACTGCGCCGCGCTCCGGGCCGGCCTGGTCGTCGTCCCGGTCAACAGCGCGTACAGCGACCGCGAGGTCGAGGTCATCGTCGAGGACGCTCGACCCCAGGCAGGGATCGCATCCACGGCCGACATGCGAGATCGACTCACCCGTGCCGGGGTCGGCCAGGTCACCGACGTCGCCGTCGACCTTCCCGCCGTCGCGGCCGTGGACAGCGGCCTCGAGCTCGATCGCGCCGAACCCGACGATCCGGCGCTCCTGCCCTACACCTCGGGCACCACGGGGCGGCCGAAGGGCGCGCTGTTGTCGCACGGCAACCTGCTGGCGAGCGCGGAGGCCATCCTGATCGCCTGGCGCTGGACCGACGAGGACCGGCTCGTGCTGTGCCTTCCCCTCTTCCACATGCACGGTCTGGGTGTCGGCATCCACGGCACGCTGCTGGCGGGGGCCGCCGTCGTGCTCCACGAGCGGTTCGATCCGGCCCTCGTCGTGGCGGAGGCCTCAGCCGGTGCCACGATGTTCTTCGGCGTGCCCACCATGTACTCCCGCCTCGTGGAGGCCGAGGGCGCTGACGCACTCGGAGCGCTACGGCTCTGCGTGTCGGGGTCCGCCCCCCTCTCCCCCGACGTGCACGCCCGCATCGAGTCGGCGTGCGGCCAGCGCGTCCTCGAGCGCTACGGGATGACCGAGACCGTCATGCTCGTGTCCAATCCCTTCGACGGCGAACGACGGGCCGGAGCCGTGGGCTTCCCGTTTCCCGGCGTCGACCTTCGGCTCGACCCCGGCAGCAGCGAGATCCAGGTCCGCGGCCCCAACGTGTTCAGCGGCTACTTCGAACGGCCAGACGCCACCGCCGAGTCGTTCACCGACGACGGGTGGTTCCGAACCGGCGACGTGGGCGCGGTCGACGACGACGGCTACGTCTCGATCGTGGGACGGGCGAAGGAGCTGATCATCTCGGGTGGCTACAACGTGTACCCGCGCGAGATCGAAGACCTGCTGCGCGCGCAGCCCGGCGTCGTCGACGCCGCCGTTGTGGGGACGCCATCGGACGAGTGGGGCGAGATCGTCACCGCGTTCATCGAAGCACCGGTCGACGTCGACGTCGACGCGGTGGTGGCAGCCGTCGCCGACGACCTCGTGGCCTACAAGCGGCCACGGCTCGTGCACCGCGTCGATGCCCTGCCGCGCAACGCCATGGGCAAGGTCGTCCGCGGCGACCTCGGCGACTGAGCCCCAGCCCGCCTCGTAATCGCTCGACAGGCCCTGACCCGAAGGTCGAGACTCGAACCCACGGGTCCGAGCAGCGGACCGCCGCCGAGAGGAGGTCGCTCATGAGCGTCCACGTCACGATCTGCGCACGCTCCTCCCGGTCCCGCACCGCCTGACGCTCGGCACCTCGCCGCACTGCGCACGCGGCGGTCCGCGGACCGGGACGTCACCGTCCCGTCCACCAGGGAGACCACCCGTGTCCACCATCGCCGGCCGCTCGCCGCGCCCCGCGCCCGCGTGGCTCATCACCGACGACTTCGAGCAGACCGACGTCGGTCCGCTCACCACCGGCAAGGAAGCCGAGATCTTCGTCGTGGAGCGCACCTCGCCACACGGCTCCTGCTGGCTCGTCCACAAGCGCTACCGACCTCGACAGGTCACCCACAAGGGCCAGCTCGAGGCCATGGGCTTCCAGCGCGCTCCGACCTTCGCCAACGACCACCAATACCGCGACGGGCGCAAGATGCCCCGACGCACGCGCGACCGACGTGCCATCGAGCGCATGACCAACTACGGCAAGCAGCTGGTCAACGAGAAGTGGTCGGGCCACGAGCTCGAGATGATGCAACGGGCCTGGGATGCAGGCGCCGACGTTCCCTACCCGGTCAGCGAGTCCGAGGACGGCATGTACATGGAGTACGTCGGTGACGAGGTGCAGGCCGCGCCGCAGCTCGCGCGGGCCCGCATGGGTTCTGACGACCTCGCGACCGCACTCGACCAGATCGTGTCCAACATGGCGCTCCTGCTCGACGTCGGCATGGTGCACAGCGACCTGTCGCCCTACAACGTCTTGTGGTGGGAGGGACGGGTGCGGCTCATCGACTTCCCCCAGGCCGTGGATCTCGTCGTCAATCCCCACGGGTTCGACTTCCTCCTGCGCGACGTCACCAACGTCTGCCGCTTCTTCCAGCGCCGCCGGATCGACTGCGATCCCGACGAGATCTACAACGACCTCCTCGACGGGTGGTCGCCCTGACCCACCGGTCCGTCAGCCGGCCGGAGACGCAGCGGGGTGCTGGACACGGCTGACCAGTGCCCGGAGCTGCGGGCTCGGCGCGACGCCCCACTCGTGGCGGAGCCGCGCCCGGTACCGCACGTACTGCTGGTGGGCGAGGTCGTGACGCCCGGACTGGGCCAAGCTTGCGATCAGCAGGTGCTGGCCGTCTTCGCGCAGGCCGTCCTCGGCGACGATGTCGTGTGCCAGCTCGAGCGCCAGCCGCGTCTGGTGGGTGGCGAGCAGGTGGTGCCCGACGCGCTGGAGGACCGACAGGCGCAGGCGGCGGTAGCGCTCCTGCAGGTCGCCCAGCCACTCCTCGTCCCAGCCGGGGAGGAGCCCGAGGCGGAACATGAGCAGGTCGATGCCGTCGGGCCGGGGGTCGCCGTGCAGCCGTCGCGACGCCACCAGCGCAGCGTCCAGGTCGATGGTCCAGCCCTCAGCGAGCGACCACGCGCCGTCCTCGTCGACCTCGACGCGCGTGCGGATCTGGTCGGGCAGCGCGTCGTAGAGGGCCCGCAGGTCGCGCACGCCACGCGACGCCGTGCGGCACGGCCAGACCGCTCGGATCACATCGAGTCGGGCCAGCGGTCGGCGTCTCAGCGCGAGCAGGGCGACGAGGCGCTGGGCGTCATGGGTCAACGGCATCGAGTGTCCGCCGATCCGAACGTCGAAGTGGCCGAGCACCTGGAGGTTCGCTGTCGTCATGCACCACCCGAGCGCCGCAGGCGGCGAGTGATACGCCGGACCTCGATGCCTACCGCCGGGTCCCGACCGCCACGAACGAGTGCGCCGCAGCCAGATCGCCCGGACCCCCGCGCTCGAGCGCTTGGCGCCTTGCCAGTGCGAGCGCCTCCGCTGGCCGGCGGCCTCCGGCCAGACCACGGTGGAGCTCCACCATCATCTCGACGACCGCATCGTCGGGGACGACCGTGAGCGGCGCGATCACCGTCGACACCCCCACCGACACGAGCGCTGCTGCCGTGCCCACCAGCTCGTCGCCGGTGCGCACCGACGCCATGCCGGCATCGCACGAGGGGAGCACGACCGTCGCGGGTGCTCGCACGACGTGCTCGAGGTCGTACACGGTGAGGGGTCCGTCGCTCGCCTGCAACGCGGTGAAGAAGGGGTTGTCGGCGCGGAGGGTGCCGTGTGCGGCGAGGTGCAGCGTCGACACGCCCTCCATCTCGTCGAGGACCCGGCCCACCGTGGCGTGCGGGTCGACGAGCGTGACCGGGTCGGCGTACAGCTCCGCGATCTCGGCGACCTCTCGGGGCGCGTGCGCGAGGTCCGGTCCGGCGACCAACAGCACGCGGTCGGGCGACTGCTCACCGCTCGGGGTGCCGCGCTGCCAGACGACCGCGCTCGGCGCCACCGTGATCGACCGGGCGGTCAGCGACGGCAACGTCGACCAGGCCAGTCCCTGGAGGACAGAGGTCGGCACGATCACCACCCGACCTGGCGGAAGGCGGAGGGGCTCGATCAGGCGCGCGTCGAGCGCAGAGCCGACCTGTTCGACCGCCCCCACTGCCGCATCGAGCGAACGGCGGCTCGCCCCCCGCAGCGCGAGTCGGCGCAGCGCCGCAAGCAGTTGGGCGACGTCGTTCGCGACGGGTGCCATCGGGCCGAGATCGACGGCTCGACACCGACTCGCCGTGACCTTCACCGCCCACAGGTGGTCGCCGACGATCACGTACTCGACGAGCGATGCGCCCACCTCGCCGAGATCGCGACGGAGCGCCGCCGGGTCGAGCGCCGTCGACGCACCCCCGCCGGATCCCGCGGTGATGCGGCTGATGTCGCGGACCTCGCGTTCGAGTCCCGCCACCGCGGCCGTCGGTTCCGAGGTGTCGTCGCCACAGAGGGCAGCTTCCTTGAGCGTCGCGTGGGCAGCCCGGAGATCGTCGAGGGCGTTGGCCAGACGTCCGTCGCGCGGCGGGCGGACGGGCGCCAAGGCCAAGGTTCCGGCATGCCACCGTTCGGCCCACACCAGCAGCTCCGACGGGCGCTTCTCGTCCACCGCCATCTCGAGCCCGAACGCAGCGAGGTCGACCGCGTGTCGGGTCGCTCGCGTCCGCAGCTCAGTCGCGCCGAGGGAGGCGCGATGTGACTCGACGACCGCGATGCCCGCCCGCAGCGCTCGTCGGGCGCCCCCACGGTCCCCTTCGGCCAGGCGCAGGTGAGCCGTCGCCAGCCAGCCATCCGCCCTCACTCCCGCCGCGCCGGTCGCGCGATCGCGTGCAGCGCGTCCGAGGACGGTGCGCGCCGTCTCCAGGTCGCCGAGCTGGAGGGCCAGTCGGCCGGCGACCGTGCGCACCTCCACCGCTTCTGCCCGCCAGCCGTGGTCGTCGAGGGGTTGGGCGAGCAGCATCGCTCGTCGAACCAGGTCGTCCAGCGGGGTGTTTCCCGCACCGGCTGCTTGCAGAGCAACGTGCTCGGCGTACGCCGCGTACGGCAACCGGTCGGCCTTGCGGAACGTCTCGGCGGCGTCGAGCGCCACCTGTTCGGCGGCCTGGTCACCCTGGGCCAGCATCGCTCGCGCCAGCAAGAGAGAGGCCTCCGCCTGTGCGAGCCGGTTCCCTGACTCCCGGGCAGCGCGCTCGGCGCGCCGTGCCGCGTCGACCGCCTCTCGGTGGAGGCCACCGGCCAGGAGCACCTCGCACAGGTCGACCTCGAGGTTCGTTGCGGCGCGAGCGGGCATCCCGATCTCTGAGTAGGCCTCGCGAGCACGTCCGAACCACTCGAGCGCGCCCGGGATATCGCCGGATCGACCTCGCAGGTATCCCATGTTGTGCGTCGCGACCGCCGCCACGAGGCGCTGGTCGAGCGCCAGGGCCAGTTCACGACATGCGAGGTGATCGGCCTCGGCCCTGTCGCGCTCGCCGAGGTACGTGTGAACGATGCCGCGGTTGGCGAGGAGGCGACACGTCGCCAGTTGGTCGTCGACGAGGCGCGGCTGCGCGTCGTCGAAGCCCTGGCGGGCCTCGGTCAGACGCCCTGCGTGCAGGTCGAGCAGCGCTCGCTGCATCAGGAGCCGCCCGAGGGGAGCGCCGGAGAGCCAGGGCTCGGCCCGATCGAGCTCGGCCCGCGCCTCGACCGAGTTGCCCGTGGTGAGCAGGCACACCGACCGACTCACCCGCACCTCTGCTGCCAGGACGTCGAGACCGTTGTCGTCCGCCAGTTCGGCCGCCTCGGCCAGGGTCCCCACAGCATCGTCCGGACGGTCCAGTTCGGACTGCGCGCGACCGAGCGCCCACAGCGCGCCCACCTGTTCCGCCGGACTCGGCGCATCGCCGAGGAGCTCGGTCGCGAGACGCTCGGCGGCGCGTGGGTCGCTCTGGGCGGCGGCGAGAGCCGTCGAGGCGCGTCCGACCACCACCCGCTCGTCGCCGTCGACTCCCGACTTCTCGTGCACCGACCTCAAGAATGTCGTATCACAGAGGCGCGAAGGGTCTCTGATCGTTCACGGCCCGAGCGGGGCGCCCCGACGCGCCTCACGGCGAGACCCTGGAGGACACCATGGCCAAGAACGATCTGGACCGACCCGAGGGCCCCTGGCTCGACACGGCTGCTGTGGCCGCCGGCGGTGACGGTCGGCCGTTCGCCTTCCGGGCCGGTCAGGTGATCGCGCGCAGGGACCAGGTCGAGAGGGTCAACGGCATCGTCGAGGGCAGCATCGACGATCGCTACCAGCTGGGTCGCTTCGCACTCGTGCGCTTCGAGGACCCCGACGGCACGCGGACGTGGGACGAGATCCGGCGGATCCGTGCCGAAGGGCTCGACGCCGCACCGAACCACCTGTTCTTCGCCGATGGTGGCGTGCACGCCAACCCCGTCACCCTCGCGAACCCCTTGACCTTCGCGAACCCCGTCACCCTCGCCAACCCCGTCACCCTCGC
>CAZBTQ010000005.1:28191-33385 GCA_964494405.1 uncultured Iamiaceae bacterium | reverse complement strand
AACCCCGTCACCCTCGCCAACCCCGTCACACTCGCCAACGCGTTCGGTGGCGCGGGCGGGTGCGGCTGCTCGTCGTGCTTCGCCACCCCGTTGCCGGTCGTGAAGCCCCTCCACGCGCCGGTCAAGACCCTCGCGGTGAGCGCTCCAGCACCCATGAGGCCTCCAGCACCCACCAAGCCACCGACGGGCGCACCCAAGGTGTACGTGTTCGACACCGGGCTCGCCGCCGACGGCTTCTGTCCCGACTTCCTCGGCGACGTGACGGCACTCAGCGCAGCCGACACCGACCTGCCGAACGAGTCCCCGCCGAGCGATGAGTTCATCGACCCGGTCGCGGGCCACGGGACCTTCATCGCAGGGGTGGTCGAGCGGGTCGCCCCCGGAACACCGGTCGTCGTCGACCGGGTCCTGTCGACGTTCGGCGTGGGCGACGACGCCTACATCGCCACCGTGATGAACTCGCTCGACCCCGACGACCTGCCGGACATCTTCAACCTGTCGTTCTCGGCGTACGGGGAGAACGACGAGCCACCGCCGATGATCGCCGCAGCCGTCGCGAACCTCATCGCCCACGGCAAGGTCGTGGTGGCGTCCGCAGGCAACAGCGCCAGCTGCCGCAAGACGTTCCCGGCCGCGCTGCCCGGCGTCGTGTCCGTCGGCGCGCTCGGCCTGTTCGGGCCCGCGCCGTTCACGAACTTCGGACCCTGGGTGAGGGCGTCTGCGCCCGGCGTCGATGTCGTCTCCAACTACTTCGACCCCGACGACCCGACCACCATGCCGAATGACGAGTGCGGTCACCCGTTCACGGGTTGGGCCGCGTGGAGCGGGACCTCGTTCGCTGCGCCCGCGGTCGTCGGCGCGCTCGCCGCTCGGATGATCGCCACGCAATGCACGGCGGTGGAGGCGGTTCGCGACGTGATCGACGCGCCACACCTCATGCGGTGGCCGGGCCTCGGCACGATCGTCAACGTCTGAAGCCGCCAAGAGGTCACGTATCACCGGCGCACGGCGCCTCTCAGGTGGGGTGTACGCCCGACCTCACCCCCGGGAGGCCCCGTGCCCCTCAGCGCCACAGCGACCGCACCAGAGCGTCTCCGGCCCCCGGCTCGCGGGGGTGTCCGCAGTCCCGAACGTAGTATCCGCCACGTGACCGACGACCTCTCCGCGCTCGTGCAGGCAGCGGCACGCGACGACGAGCGCGCGTGGAACCAGATCGTCGACCGCTTCTCCGGGTTGGTCTGGCACGTGGTGCGCGGGTTCCGGCTGCCTGACGCCGTCGCCGAGGACGCCTACCAGACCACCTGGCTCCGACTGACCGAGCACCTCGACCGCATCCGCCAACCCGAGAGCCTCGCCGGCTGGCTCGCACGCACGGCACGCAACGAGTGCCTACGAACCATCCGCCTGAGCCAGCGCGAGCACCTCACCGACGAACCCGACGAGCCAGATCAGGGCGGCCACGACGTCGACGTGCGCCACCTCACCTCCGAGCGCGACGCCGTGCTGTGGGCCGCGTTCGCCACCCTCGGCGATCGCTGCCAGCAGCTGCTCCGGCTCCTGCTCGCCGACCCGCCGGTCCCCTACGAGACGATCAGCGAGATGCTCGACATGCCCATCGGCAGCATCGGCCCCACGAGGGCCCGCTGCCTGCAGAAGCTGCGCGCTGCTGATGGCGTAGCCGACCTCCGGGAGGACCGATGACCGACGACGGGACGACCACCGACGCCACCACCGACGCCGACGACGCCCTGCTCGCCGAGCTGGGGCATGCGCTCGACACGTTCGACGCCGTCCCCGACCGCGTGCGGCTGGCGGCCCACGGGCTCTTGTCGTGGCGCAACCTCGACGACGAGCTCGCCGAGCTCCAGTTCGACTCGGCGCTCGACGCGTCGGCCGTCCGCGGCGTGGCGTGGCCGCGGCAGCTGTCCTTCGAAGCCGCGGACTCGTCGATCGAGGTCGAGATCGACGGCAAGCACCTCGTCGGCCAGGTCGTCCCTCCAGCCGAGGTCGACGTCCGGCTGACGACCTCGTCCGGCACCGCCACCGTCACCCGCTCCGACTCGGTCGGGCACTTCCGCTTCGACGACATCGAGGCAGGTGCCGTCCGGATCACCGCCGTGCTGCCCGACGGCTCGGTCACGACCCAGTGGTTCTCGATCTGAGGGACCACTCCCCCGCTCAGCTGGCGCGCAGCACCGCGGTGGCGAGTGGCTCGGTGAGCTGGGACGCACGGCGGTCCAGCACGTAGCCCAACGGGTGTTCGAACGACTCGAGGTCGGTGGCGCACGTCGGCTGCGCCTCGAGGATCCACCTGACCAAGCTGCCTTTGAGCAGTTTGTTCCAGTGCGATATCGCCCGCCCCTCGGCATCGACGAACCGCACCTGGATCCGCTGCACCGGTCGTGACGTCGACCAGTCGCAGGCGGCAGCGTGCTCCTGGGGCAGCAGATCCCACACCACCGAACCGTCGGCCAGGCCGGCCAGCGCACCGGCGAGACGAGGCTTCCACCAGGTGGACAGCCGTCCGATCTCGGGGAGCGATGCCGACATCTTCAGTCGGTACGCCGGGATCGGATCGCGCGGCGCGACCAGGCCGAACAGGCCCGAGACGGTGCGCACCTGGACGTCGCCTCGACTCCTCGCGGAGCGTGACAGCGTCGACCACGCCAGCTCGCGGTACAAGACGCCCGTGTAGCGCGACATCGCGGGCTCGGTCGGGGCTCCGCGGGCGACCACCTTCGCCGCACGCGCTGCGGTGAGCACCTGCGCCCTCGCCCCGTCGAGCGACGCATCGCGCATCGTGCCCCGCCGCCACGGCGGCCCGTCGCCGCCGCTCGACTTGGCCTCGGACGGTGGGATGAGGACGAGGGGTCGGGAGGTCACCGGGTGGTCCTAGCACGGGCTCGGGCGGTGGACGCGACCGCACCCTCCGACGAGCGTGCGAACCTGGGGCTGATGTCGTCTCGTCGCCTGGCCGGATCCGCCTACGTCGTCGCACCCGAGTCGGGCCGTGGGCCGGGGGTGCTCGTCCTGCACTCGTGGTGGGGCATGACGGGGTTCGTCCGCCGATGGTGCGACCGCCTGGCCGACGAGGGGTTCACGGCGCTCGCACCCGACCTGTTCGGTGGCGCACACGCCGACCGCCCCGACGAGGCCGAGGTGCTGCTCGCCGGACTCGACGTGGATGCCGCGGCCGACCTGGTGCTGTCGAGCGTCGGCACCCTGCGACGGCTGCCGATCACGGTCGACGCGCCCATCGGCATCGTCGGCTTCTCGATGGGTGCCTCGTGGGGGCTGTGGGCGAGCGCACGAGCCGCCGACGAGGTCGCCGCCGTCGTCGCGTACTACGGCACCCAGGGGTCCGCGCTCGACGGGACCCAAGCGGCGTTCCTCGGCCACTTCGCCGAGCACGACGAGCTGGTGTCCGACGACGAGGTCGTCGAGCTCGAAGCTCACCTCCGGCTCCTCGACCGCGATGTGAGGTTCCACCGCTACGCGGGCACCGGCCACTGGTTCGTCGAGGACGACCGACTCGCTGCGTTCGACCCCGCGGCCGCGGCGATGGCGTGGAACCGCACGACCGAGTTCCTCCACGATCGGCTCGATCCCACGGCCTGACGCGCGCTCCACCAGTCGCGATCACCCGCCCGCGGATCGTTGCATCCCGAACCGTCGAGCGCGTGCTCGGTAGGTTGGATCCCGCATGCACAGCACCTCGTTCCACCACGACGTGCTTCTGTACGGGGGCCCCGGGGATCTCGCACGTCAGGCCGCGCCGCTCATCGCGGCGGCGCGTGCGTCAGGCGCGGCTGTCCTCGCGGCGGTCCCGCGGGCGCACCTCGACGACGTCGCGACGCTGCTCGGCGACGACTCGTTCGACACCATCACCGAGACCGACGGCATCGGTCGCAACCCTGGACGGTTGCTGGAGATCTGGGCGGATGCGCTCGACGGTGCCCGTCGCAGCGGGCGCCCGTTGGTCGGCCTCGCCGAGGTGGTGTGGCCCGACCGCACCGCGGACGAGCTCGAGGAGTGCTGGATCCACGAGGTCCTGGTGGGGTCCGCGTTCACCGAGGGAGGCGACATGCGCCTGGTGTGCGCCTACGACACCTCCACGCTCGCCTCCGCGACGCTCGACCACGCCTGCGCCCACCACCCCACGGTGCTCCACGAGGGCACCCCGCGGGCCAACGACAACTACCGACCGACGACACCGGTCAGCGTCCTCCAGCGGCGCATGGCGCCGGTCCCGCCGGGGGCCAGGCGCATCAAGGTGAACCTCGAGTGCCTGCCCGAGCTGCGCGACGACATCCGCGCCCTCGCCCGCTCCTACGGGATCTCCGAACGCCGCGTTGACGACCTGGTGCTCGCCACCAACGAGCTCGCGTCCAACACGATCCGCCACGGCGGCGGAGACGGCATCGTCGAGATCTGGGCGCGCCACGGGTCGCTGTGGTGCGAGGTCCACGACTCGGGACGCCTCGACGACCCGTTCGTCGGCCGCCTGCGACCGTCGGCCGACGACATCGGGGGCCGGGGCGTATGGATCGCCCACCAGGTCTGCGACCTCGTCCAGGTCCGCAGCGACGCCGACGGCACGCGGGTGCGCATCCGCATGTCGATCAGCTGAACGTTCGCCTGCCCGACGTGGCCGATACTGGGGCGATGAGCAGCCCGAGCCAGACCGTCGTGACCCTCGACCTCGAAGGCGTCCTCGTCCCCGAGATCTGGATCGCGGTCGCCGAGCGCACCGGTATCGAGGCGCTGCGTCGCACCACCCGCGACGAGCCCGACTACGACGTGCTCATGCGGTACCGCCTCGACCTGCTCGCCGAGCACGACCTCGGCCTGTCGGCGATCCAGGAGGTGATCGCCGGGCTCCAACCGCTGCCCGGCGCGACCGAGTTCCTCGCCGAGCTGCGCACCCGTACGCAGGTGGTCATCCTCTCCGACACCTTCGAGCAGTTCGCCGCCCCGCTGATGCGCCACCTCGATTGGCCCACGCTGCTGTGCCATCGCCTGATCGTCGACGACGACCGCATCGCCGGCTACCGCCTCCGCATGCCCGATCCCAAGCGCGCGGCGGTCGAGGCGTTCCACTCGCTCAACTACCGCGTCGTGGCCGCGGGCGACTCGTACAACGACACGTCGATGCTCCTCGCCGCCGACGCAGGGTTCTTGTTCCACGCCCCGC
>CAZBTQ010000005.1:0-28091 GCA_964494405.1 uncultured Iamiaceae bacterium | reverse complement strand
CCCCGCGGAACGTCATCGACGAGTTCCCCCAACTCCCGGCCATCGACACCTTCGACGACCTGCTCACCCAGATCACCGCCGCGCTCGGCTGAACCGGGTGGCGCGGGGGGCCGGCGCCGCGAGACTGTCGCCACGATGGCCCGCCGAGCTTCCCGATCGCTGGACCCCGCCGAGATCGATCGGCGGCGCGCGCTCCTCCCGACCCCGACGTACCCGAGCGACCTTCCGATCACCGAACGCCGCGACGACATCCTCGCCGCGCTCTCCGAGCACCAGGTGGTCGTCGTCGCCGGCGAGACAGGGTCGGGCAAGTCGACCCAGCTCCCCAAGCTGTGCCTCGAGCTCGGGCGCGGCGCCACTGGCTGGATCGGCCACACCCAGCCCCGCCGGATCGCGGCGCGCTCGATCGCCGAGCGGGTCGCCGAGGAGCTCGGCTCCGAGATCGGCGGACTGGTCGGGTACGCCGTCCGGTTCACGGACGAGGTCGGTCCCGACACGCTCGTCAAGGTGATGACCGACGGGATCCTGCTGGCGGAGATCCAGCGGGACCCCGACCTGCGCCGCTACGAGACGCTCATCATCGACGAGGCGCACGAGCGGAGCCTCAACATCGACTTCCTGCTCGGCTACCTGCGCCGCCTGCTGCCGCGTCGACCGGACCTGTCGCTCGTCATCACCTCTGCCACGATCGACACCGCGAGGTTCAGCGCCCACTTCGACGACGCGCCGATCGTCGAGGTGTCAGGTCGGACCTACCCGGTCGACATGCGGTACCGGCCGCTCGAGGACCCAGACGCCGCCGACCCCACGTCGGGACGCGTCGACGCGAAGGATCAGGTCCAGGGCATCGTCGATGCCATCGACGAGCTGAGGGCCGAGGGGCCTGGCGACGTGCTGGTGTTCTGCGCAGGCGAGCGCGACATCCGCGACGCGGCGGATGCCCTGCGCGACCGCTCGCTCCCCGACACCGAGATCCTGCCGCTGTACGCCCGGCTGTCCTCGGCCGAGCAGCACCGGGTGTTCGCTCCCCATCGCGGCCGCCGCATCGTGCTGGCCACCAACGTCGCGGAGACGTCGCTCACCGTGCCGGGCATCCGCTACGTCGTCGACCCGGGCGAGGCGCGCATCAGCCGCTACAACCACCGCACCAAGGTGCAGCGCCTCCCCATCGAGCCGGTGTCGCAGGCGTCGGCCGACCAACGGGCCGGGCGCTGCGGCCGGGTGGGGCCCGGCATCTGCATCCGCCTCTACGCCGAGGACGACTACGACCAGCGCCCCCGGTTCACCGAACCCGAGATCCAGCGCACCAACCTCGCGTCGGTCGTCCTGCAGATGGCGGCACTCGGGCTCGGCACCGTCGAGGACTTCCCGTTCGTCGACCCGCCGGACCCGCGCGCGGTGCGCGACGGCGTCGCACTGCTCGTCGAGCTGGGGGCGCTCGACCCCGACAGCGAGGTCCCCCGGCTCACGCCGATCGGACGCCAGCTCGCACGAGTCCCGCTCGACCCGCGGTTGGGGCGCATGGTCCTCGAGGCCGACCGTCTCGGCTGCCTCCACGAGGTGATGGTGATCGCGGCCGCGCTGTCGATCCTCGACCCGCGGGAGCGACCGACCGGCGCCGAGCAGGAGGCGAAGGCGCTCCACGCACGCTTCGAGCACCCCGACAGCGACTTCCTCGCGTACCTCGACCTGTGGGAGTACGTGCGGGAGCTGCGGCGCGATCGGTCGTCGAGCGCGTTCCGACGCCAGCTGCGCGCCGAGCACCTGCACGTGATGCGGATCCGGGAGTGGCAGGACCTCCACTCGCAGATCCGGCGGGTCGCGAACCAGATGGGCATGCGCACCCGCCACGGTGGCGATGCCCCACCTCACGACGTCGTCCACCGTGCACTCCTCGTCGGGCTGCTCTCCCAGGTCGGGATGAAGGTCCACGACGCCCGCGACTACCGCGGCGCGCGCAACGCCCGCTTCGCGATCGCGCCTGGTTCGAGCCTGTCCAAGTCCGCGCCGCGCTGGATCATGGCGGGCGAGCTCGTCGAGACGAACCGCATGTGGGCCCGCACCGTCGCTCGCATCCGGCCCGAGTGGATCGAGACCGCGGGCGAGCACATGGTCAGCCGCACCTACGGCGAGCCATGGTGGGAACCCGAGCGCGGGGCGGCGCTCACGCTGGAGAGGGTGTCGCTGTTCGGCCTGCCGGTCGTGGCGGGCCGAACCGTGAACGTGGCTCGCGTCGACCCCGAGCTCGCCCGTGAGCTCTTCATCCTCCACGCGCTGGTCCGCGGCGAGTGGACGACCCACCACCAGTTCGTCGTCACCAACGCGGCGACGGCCGAGCGGGTGCACGAGCTCGAAGCGAAGGCCCGCCGCGACCTGCTGGCCACCGAGGAGGCCGTCTACACCTGGTTCGACGAGCGCATCCCCGACCAGGTCGTCTCGGTCCGAGCCTTCGACCGGTGGTGGCGCGACGCGCGCACGGCGGAGCCCACGCTGCTCGACCTGCCGTTCGACGTCCTCGCCGGCACCGACGACAGCCTCGACGCCGACTCGTATCCCGACGTCTGGCAGAGCCGGTCGGCGGACCTCGTGCTGGCGTACGAGTTCGAGCCGGCCTCCCCCACCGACGGCGTGTCGATCGACGTGCCCCTCGGGCTCGTCCGCCAACTCGACCCCACGGCGTTCGAGTGGAGCGTGCCGGGTGTGCGCCGCGAGCTCGTCGCCGCGCTGATCCGGTCGCTGCCGAAGGCGCTGCGCCGTCCCTTCGTGCCGGTGCCCGACGCGGTCGCGCAGATCCTGCCGTCGCTCGACCCCGACCAGGGGCGCGGCCTGCTCGACTCACTGGCCGCCGAGCTGTCACGACGTGGCGGTGCGCGGGTGACGGTCGCGGACTTCGACCTCGACAAGGTCCCCGACCACCTCCGCCCCACCTTCGTGGTGCTCGACACCGACGGCACCGCGCTCGCCCACGGCAAGAGCCTGCCGGCGCTCGCCGACCTGCTCGACGACCACATACGCACCGCGGTGGCCCAGGCGGCCCCCGCGATCGAACGCTCCGGCCTCTCGACGTGGCCGGGCGGCGACATCCCCCGCGTGGTGCGGACCGGTTCGGACGACCACCCCCTCACGGGCTACCCGGCACTGGTCGACGAGGGCGACTCGGTCGCGCTGCGGGTCCTGGCCACGGCCGACGAGCAGTGGGAGGCGATGTGGGAGGGAACTCGTCGGCTCCTGGCGCTCGATCGCCCGGCCGCGGTGCGTGCCGCGTCGCGCATGATCACCAACCGCACGGCGCTCGCTCTCGCGGTGTCGCCGTGGCGGTCGGACGAGGACTGGGCCGCCGACCTGGTGGGAGCGACCCTCGACCAGGTGATCGACGACGCAGGCGGACCCTCGTGGGAGGAGGCCGGATTCGACGCGCTTCGAGAGGCGGCCCGCACGACCGTCGCCGCCACCTTGGCCGAGGTGGCGCCGGTCGCACTCGACGTCCTCGTCCTGTTGGGCCGGATCGAGCCGCGGCTGCGGGAGATGGACCAGCCGGCCCTCGCCCCGACCATCGCCGACGTCCGCCGGCAGCTCGACGCCCTGATCTACCCCGGCGTGCTCACCGCCGTCGGCATCTCACGGATCCCTCACCTCCAGCGGTATCTGCGCGCGATCGAGCACCGGCTCGACCGGGCACCCGAGGACCTGCGTCGCGACCACGAGCGCATGGTGCTCGCACGGAAGCTCGAGCACGAGCTCGACGCCGTCGCCGCCACGCGAGGCGCCGACCCCGCGGTCGAGGACATCGGCTGGATGCTCCAGGAGCTGCGCGTCGCCCAGTTCTCCCAGCACCTCGGCACCGACGGACCGATCAGCGAGAAGCGCATCCGCACCGCGCTCGCGGCCCTCTCCCGCTGAGCCCTGCCGTGGCACACTCGCCCGATGCCCAGCGCGCAGATCGGCGACATCGACATCTGGTACGAGATCGAGGGTGATGGTCCCCCCGTGCTGTTCATCAGCGGCACGGGCGGTGACCTGCGCACCAAGCCGAACGTGTTCGACGGTCCCTTGCCGAAGCGGCACACGGTGGCCGCCTACGACCAGCGCGGCCTCGGGCGCACCTCCAAGCGCGACGAGGCGACGACGATGGCGCAGTACGGGCTCGACGCGGCAGGGCTGCTCGACCACCTGGGCTGGGGCCCGGTGCCGGTCATCGGGGTGTCGTTCGGCGGCATGGTCGCCCAGGAGCTGACGCTCCACCGCCCCGACCTCGTCAGCCGCCTGGTGCTGTGCTGCACGTCGAGCGGCGGCGAGGGCGGAGCGTCGTATCCGCTGCACACGCTCACCGACATCGCCGACCCCGACGAGCGGGCCAGCGTGCAGCTCGCCATCGCCGACACCCGCTACGACCGCGCGTGGCAGGACGCGAACCCCGAGGCCGCGACCAAGCTCCTCGCCCGGACCGCAGCGCCGGACGACGACCCCGAACGCGAGATCGGTGCACGCCGCCAGCTCGAGGCGCGTGCCGGCCACGACACCTGGGACCGGCTGGCAGAGATCGCCGTGCCGACGTTTGTGGCCGCCGGCGCCCACGACGGCATCGCCCCGGTGGCCAACAGCGAACGGCTCGTCGAGCGCATCCCCGACGCGAGCCTGGCCGTCTTCGACGGTGGACACCTCTTCCTGATCCAGGACCGCTCCGCCTGGCCCGCGATCCTCGACTTCCTGGCCTGACAATCCGGACGCGCATGCTGCGACGCAGCACGTCGACTCGGCGCAGCAACCCTGATCAGGCCGCCGAGACGTACGCCTCGGTGAGCGCGGCGACAGCGGGAAAGCGGTCGGTCGGATCAGGCGAGGTCGCCCGCACCAGGACCGCGGCACGGTCGGGGCCGCCGACGTACGCCGCCGGGTCGTCTGTCGTCGCCGTGCCGAAGTGCATGGCGAGGCGGCCGAGTGTGAAGACCGTGGTGCGCTGGTCGATGTCGGCGCCGAGCACGTGTTCCTCGGGCGCCATGTACCGATCGGAGCCGAACATCCGACCCATCTCGTTGACGAACGGACCACGGGCGTAGGTGTCGAGGTCGATGAGCGTCAGGCGGTCCGTGGAGAAGTCGACGATGAGGCATCCGTCGTAGAGGTCACAGGCGATCCAACCCGCGGCGGCCAGCGCCACGTGGGCCTCGAAGAGCTCGCTGATGATGGGGACGTGACGCTCGGCCGGCAGGGCCGCAAAGCGCAGGTAGGGAGAGGCGGGATCGGACCGATGCTCGCGAGGCGTCCCGATCAGCTCTCCGGGCGCTCGGTCGTACACGAGCACCGGCCCGTCGCTCGTCTCGACGACGTTGCGCAGTCGCGCCAACGCTCGATGGTCACACGACGCGGCGACCTCGACCGCGTTGCGGAGGAGCAGCACCCGGCCCGCGTGGTCGAAGTACGGGACGGGCCGTCCCGGTGCCGGTGGCGCCGTCGTTCCCGCAGACTTCACGAAGAACTCGCCTGAGTTGGTCGCGACGATCCACGACACGTTGCCCGAGTCCTGCCTGCGGTCGAACGTGGCGACGATCGTTCCGCACCACGCCGCGAACTCAGCGGCCCCCATCGGCGTCTCCGTCACCCCCAGCAAGCGGTCCACCGACGAGATCCTACGCCGCTTGATCCATCGACTGCCTATGCATAGACTGTCGATGTATGGAGATCGAGTACGTCCGTGGACATCTGGGGACCATGATCCTCGCGGTGCTCGCGGACGGCGCGGCTCACGGTTACGGCATCGGTGCTGAGCTGAAGGGGCGCAGCGACGATCAGCTCGAGGTCCTCGAGGGATCCCTGTACCCGGCTCTCCACCGGCTGGAAGACGCCGGCTGGGTGGCCAGCGAGTGGGAGACGAACGAGGGCCGCCGTCGCCGCTCCTACTCCCTCACCGCCGACGGCAAGGAAGAGCTGCGAGCGCGAGCGGCGAAGTGGACGGCGTTCCGCTCGTTCATGGACTCGCTCCTCAAGGATCCAGATGCGTGACCAGGCGTTGATCGATCGATACCTCGCGGACGTCGAGTCCTACCTCCGCGTCGACCGTGCACGTCGCGAGCGGGTACTCGGGGAGATCGAGGGACACCTGCACGATGCCGTCGAGGCCCACATCGCCCAGGGAGCTCGACCACAGGAGGCCATGCGACGCGCCGTGGACGAGCTCGGCGCGCCGCAGGACGTCGCTGTCCAGTTCTCGCCGATGCCAACACCTGCTCGCTCCGTACGAGGCTGGCGACGATGGACACCGATCGTCCTACCGATCTTCGTGCTGGCCGCTGGCGTGGCGTCCTCCCTCTGGAGTCTGATCTACCTGCTGAGGGAGGGCCCGACCCTCGGTGGACGGACTGCGCTCATCTACGGCCTCTTCTACACCGTGGTGTCCGGGTCGCTCGCTGCCGCGACCTTCATGGCGATCCGGAACGGCGACCGAGATCCTGCCTGGCGTCGTGCCGCCTGGGCGTTCGCTGCGCTCACCGGGGCCATCGTCGTGCTGACGTACGCATTCTGAGCAGAAGCTGCTCTGGCGTGGAGAACGCTTGGGACGAGATCACGAGTCACCCAGGTACGCGATGGCAACCCGCACGGCTTCGGACATGGCGCGGTCGATCGTGGCCGTCCCGACGAACGGCCGGTGGGGCCGGGTCAGCACGGCCAGTGCGAAGTGCTCGCCGGTAGGAGTTGTGATCACGCCGATCTCGTTGCGCACCCGGCCGAAGAGCGATCCGCTCTTGGCGGCCAGTCCGCCGCCGTCGGGCACCGCTGGGGCCAGTCGGCGGGTGACCTGGCCGGCCATCGCCTGGCGAAGGTTGGCACACGCCGTCTCCGAGGCAGCCTGGTCCAACCACACGGCACGCAGCAGGCAGGTCATGTCCCGCGCTGTGGTCCGAGTCGCTCGCGCAGGATCGAGGACTCGCGTGGCACCGATGCGATCCTGATTCGTGGAGACTCTCTGAGCCTCGGGTCCGAGGTCCCCGGCTTGGGCCTGCAGGAGCGTCGCGTAGTCGGTGAAGCCCAGCTCGATCGCGAGCGCGTCGATCGACGAGCCGACGGACTCGACCAGCACCGTCGAGGTGCAGCCCAGCCGCCCCAGTCGGTCGTTCACCGCGTCGATGCCGACGACCTCCAGCACGACGTCGGTCGCGGCGTTGTCGCTGATCGCCAACATGGCTGCGCACAGATCCCTCAACGAAATCGTCACGGGATCGATGGCGGACGAGATCCCGGTTGGGCCTGGGGTTCGTCGTCCGGGGACCAGGGTGATCATCCGAGCGGGATCGAGCGCGCCATCATCGGCCTGGGCATAGAACTCGAGTCCAATCGCGACCTTGATGATCGAGGCGGCCAGCCAGACATCGTCAGCGCGCAGGTCGACCTCGGCGTCGTCGGAAAGCCGTCGGACGTGAAGCGCCCCGACGCAGCCTGCGTCAACGAAGATCCGACTGATCTGATCGACCACCGGGCACAGCGTTGCAGGTCGATGCGAGACTCCGACGATGAGCGGGATCGACGACCGGGAGTACCACAAGTCGGCGCCGGTGCCGTCGACGGGCCGCCCTTCGATCTACGAATGCCGGCAGCCGCCGATCGATCTCGGCCGGTTCCTCGACGAACACCTGCCAGCGCTGCGCGGCGCCCGCGTGCTCGACGCCGGCTGTGGTCCAGGCAGCTACGTGCCGGCGACCTCGCAACGAGCTGACGACCTCACCGTCCTCGACATCGCCCACGGACGGCTCGACCACGTCGACCCGGCCGCCGCCCGGCGCGTGTGCGGCGACGTCCAGACGCTTCCGTTCGCCGATGCCAGCTTCGACGCCGCCATGGCGATGCACATGCTGTACCACGTGCCCGACATCCCGGCCGCGGTTCGAGAGCTCCGTCGTGTCGTCCGCCGAGGCGGCGTCGTCTACGCGCTCACCAACAGCAAACACGCCCAACGCGAGCTGGCGGAGCTGGCCGAGCGCAACGGTTGCGACCCGTCTGCCGGTGACGACTTCGGAGCGCTGCGCTTCTCCAACGAGAACGGCGGCGAGCTCCTCCGAACCGGCTTCGACGACGTCACCCTGGTGGAGCTCACGGACTCCGAGCTGGTCGTCCCCGACGCCGAACAGATCGTCGACGAGCTCGAGCGGAACCGGTACCTGTACGAGCCCGGCCTCCGACCGGGACTGGCGTGGGGCGCCTTCGTCGATGCCGTCCGCTCGGACGCGCGCCGAGTCATCGAGCGAGACGGCGCCTTCCACATCAGCGAGAACCACGGCCTGTTCACCTGCCGGTGAGTGCTCCGGTGGCGCTACGCGGTCAGCGGATCCCGAGCAAGGCGCGGAGCTGGGCGACGGTGCCGGTCGGGCTGGTGAACTCGATGGCGTGCATCCCGACGGCGCGGGCGCCGACGACGTTGCGGTGCTTGTCGTCGACGAAGACGGCACGCCGGGGCTCGACGCCAAGGCGTTCGCAGGCGGACAGGTAGATGCGGGGATCGGGCTTGCTGATGCCCTCCTCGGTCCTGCCGCCCTCCCACCCAGGGCCGACCGCGGTCAGGTAGATCTCGAACAGCTCGTCGCTGGTCAGGCCGCGCTGTTGGGCCCAACGGGACCGCTCGGAGAAGTCACCATCCTGCAACCAGACGCCGCCGAGGTCGAAGAGCACCGCGTCGAACATCGGTGAGGGGCTCACGGAACCTCGACCGGCGGTCCGATCGGTGCGGGAACGGCGGCCAGCTTCTCGATCCGCGCGGGCGGGAAGTCCGTCCAGTCGGCGATTGGGTCGCGGGGCGCATCAGGTGCCGGTCGAGGAACTGCTGCCAGCGGCGCAGGCCGTCGATCGCGTCAGGGACCGGCAGCGTGCCGTCCTCGATGGCGTCGGCGAACTCGTCGAGATCCAGCAGGCGTTGGTGCCGTCCATCGACCGGCACCATCACGTCGACGTACAGGTCGCGCACCACGACACCGCGGGCAGTGTCGTCAACCTGAACGAGATCCACGTACCAGGTCGACGCGACGGCCAGGCCGGCGTCGATCCCGTCCACCACACCAGCGTCGGGTGTGTCGACCGTCGCCCACCTCGGCAGCGCGAAGCTGACGCCGAGATCGAGCAACACGTACGTGCGCTCCAGCCGGCCGTGACCAGGACGGGGCGTGAACCGTTCCGGCAGCTGGAACTCGTAGGCGAGCGTGTCGCCGTCTCGCAGCCCTGACAGCGGGCCGACGAGCGGCACGGGATCTCCGAATCGGCCCCGCCACACCGCAACCTCGCGCATCCCCGCAGTCGACATGGGCAGTCAGGCGAGGCGAGTCGCGGCGTCGCCAGGCGCCGACACCACCATCTCGACGAGCGCTCGGGTGATGTTCGGCTCCAGGCCTTCGGTATGGCCCTTGTCGATGCGCACCACGTCGGCCACGACTCGACCGCCGTCGGCGTCGGGGTACACGTAGACCTCGGCGCGCCCCGGCCGAGGGAACAGGCCCCAGGCAGGAGTGGAGCGGCCTTCGCTCAACGTGTCGTAGATGCGGCCGGGTTCGGTGTCGATCACGTCGGGGCGCCGCTCTCGGGAGCCGGCGTGGAGGCGTTCGGCCCACGCCGAGGTCTCGGGCAACGCGACGATCTCGTGCTCGCCGGTGGCGTAGATGAACGAGATGTCGGGTTCGGGCAGGCTGGCGTCGCCGAGCCGAACGGGCGGACGGGCATCCGCGCCCGCGGGCGCGGGCACGTCCTTGCGCCACGGCGGGCCGAACCCAGGCGCCATCTCCACCCCACCGATCCGACCGCCCGACAGGCTGAGCCAGCCGTCGACACGCTCGGCGAAGAAGTCGGTCCCGAGGAGCCGGCGCGACGTCATCGAGCCCTGGGAGTGGCCGACGAGCCAGAACGAGGCCAGGTTCGCGGCACCGACGCGTTCTACGACCTGGCCCACCACCGCCTGCAGGTGGGCGTCGTCGGCCTCGGCGTCCCATCGCCGGAACGGCTCCTTCGTGAGCGCCGACGGGGTGGCCATGACGAGGTCGAAGTCGTCCACAAGATCGTGGATCGGGAAGTACTCCCGCTGCCACCGGCCGACCGAACCACCGCCGTGCAGGTTCAAGATGAAGGTCAGCCCACCCGACGGTTCGTCGGGCAGGTCCAGGTAGTACTTGCGACCGGTCGTGTCGTCGACCGCGGTCTCGTGCGCCATCGTGGTCCCCCCTCGGCATCCGCTCCCCTGGCGGACGTCGGGGCGACACTACCGAGCAGACCCGGCGCTGCCCCCTCGGACCAGGTTCAGTCGGGCCGGTCGGTCACCGGGACGCGTCTGCAAGGTCGGAGATCGCCGTCGGCGGGGGCGCGTCAGCGAACCACGTCACGATCTCGAGCGCTGCGACCTCCGGCGTCTGGCTCGCGTTGTCGACCATCAAGTCGAACGGCAGGTCCCAGTAGCGGCTGCCGTGCTCCGCCATGCCACGGGCTGTGCCTGCTCGGACATCCGATCTGCGCTCCTCACGCGCTTCCAGGACATCCAGCCTCCAACGCAGGCCGATCAGCCACGCGGGGTACGGCGAGAGGACCTCGGCGACCCACCGGCGATCCCTTGGAGCCCACAGGCCCCACTCCACGACGAGGTTCACGCCGGCGTCGAGGTATCCGCGAACCGCCATCGCACCGCCACGAGTCATCCGATCCTGAAGCTCGAGGGTGAGGAGCTCGGGACGTGTTCGGGGCAGGTGACCACCGAACCGATCGACCTCGAAGAGGATGAACGGATCGGGCAGCCGCTCGATCAACTCGTGCCCAAGGGTCGTCTTGCCCGTCGAGGATGGTCCTACGAGGAACAACGCTCTCCCGACAGCGGAGTCGTCGGTCATCGCACGATCGTACGTGTCGTGCTTCTCGCCGCTTCGACAGTGCCGCAGGCGATAATCCGGGGCGCGTCGTCGGAGCGCGATTTCGGCAACGCTCTCGTGGTCCAGGTGGCACGGTGAGGCGATGCCGGACCGGATCTTCGACGAACCGCGACTGGCGTCGATCTATGACGATCTCGACCCGGACCGACGCGACCTCGATGCCTACCTGTCCATCGCTCGCGAGCTCGACGCGCGATCAGCGGTCGACATCGGCTGTGGCACCGGGACGTTCGCGTGCATGCTCGGGGCGGAGGGGATAGATGTCACCGGCGTCGATCCGGCCGCTGCGATGCTCGACGTCGCTCGCAGCAAGGGCGGGGCCGACCGGATCCAGTGGGTCCACGGCGTGGCCACGGATCTGCCGAGCATGCAAGTCGACCTGGCAACGATGACCGGCAACGTCGCTCAGGTCTTCCTCGACGACGGGGAGTGGCATCGAACCCTGAAGGCGGTCCGAGGCGCGTTGCGACCAGGCGGACATCTCGTGTTCGAGAGCCGACGACCCGAATGGCAAGCGTGGCTCGAGTGGAATCGTGACGAGTCCTTCACGACGGTCGAGATCGACGGGGTGGGTGTGGTGGAGAGCTGGTACGACCTGCTGGACGTCTCGCTCTCGCTCGTCACGTTCCGCGGCACGCTGGTCTTCCGCTCTGATGGCACCACGTTGACGTCGGACTCGACGCTGCGTTTCCGCACCCGCGACGAGATCGTCGAGTCGCTCGACGCAACGGGATTCCAAGTCGACGATGTCCGAGAGGCGCCGGATCGCCCGGGCAAGGAGAACGTGTTCCTCGCGACGACGTGCGAGGAGGACCACGATGACTTCTGGAGCGACGCCGAGGCCTGGGGCGACCAGTGAACCGCAAACTCCGCCGCGGCCTCGAGATCACCTACGGCCGCCGGGGATCTGAGAAGCCCTCCGCCGCGCGGCACCATCCGCATTCGCGGGGCGACTCCGGAAGCGGTGCTTGACCTGAAGTCGACTTGAGGTCATACGGTCGACACATGACCACCCCAGACAGGAACCACACGCCCGCGACCCACGACTCCCGGATCGCCCACCCTGATGGGCTTGCTCGACGAGGAGCTGGCGTTCTCCCCCAGCTTCCAGCGCTACTACAGCAACCACCTGGCGATGGCTCTGGTGGCGCTCGATCAGATGGGCGCGCCGCCGGAGACCCTCCGCTCGGTGTTCGACGCCCACGCCGCGGGGGAGTTCGAGCCCCGTGACGACACCGAGGTGCTCGATCAGCGCCGACGGGAGGTGGCTCGCGACGGTGTGGCCGCCACCGTGCGGACCCGGGCCGCTGCATTGGTGTCCGGACCGAGCAGCCAGCTCTTCCACCCGGTCATCCGCCTCGCCTACGCGCTCGACGTCGGACACGAGGGCCAGGTCGCCGCAGCCTTGCTCGACTGGGAACGCCGGCACCAGGTCCTGCCGGTCCCCGATCCCGTTCCGGGCTCCCGTCGCCTGCCCGACGTGGCAGCGCACCTCGCCGGCCAGCCCGCGGGGACCTGGGAGCACACCTTCGACCTCGACGACATCGCACGACGCCCGGAGATGCAGGAGGCGCTGGCGGGAGTCGCCCTCGACGAGCGCACCCTCGACGACATCTCGTCGTTCGCGCTCGCCGCCCACGTCGCGGCCGACGACTTCATCACCCTGCACCTCGTCACCGGCGCCCGCGCCGTGCGAGCGGTCAGCGCCTGGCTCGACGACGACGTGGCGCTCAGCCTTGCCGCACACACGCTGCCAGCGATGGCGGTCGCCTACGCCGCGGTCGGGGCGCCGCCCTTGCCGACTCCCGCGGAGCTCGACGCGCGTCGCCATTCGTCGCTGCCGTCGCGGGACGAGACCGCCGAGCGGGCGATCGCCGACCGTGACCCCCACGTCATCAAGGTGGCCAACGTCGCTCTCGTGGAGGAGGAGCGCACCTCCGACCTGCTCTACCGCTACGTCGCCGCGCGAGGCGTCGGGCTGGACGCGTAGGTCCTCGCGACTCGATCGCATCGAGGAGTCGGCGCGATGAGATCGCGGAGCAGCGCCCGTCTCCACATGGAGAGACAGCGATCGAGAGGAACGGCCATGGAGACCATCAACCTGGGCATCGCCGACGAACTGCCGCCCGTCGATTGGAGCGCCACCGTCGAGCGGATCGCCGACGGTTCGCCACCCGCTCCCGACGCCCACAACGCTCGTACGACCTGGCTCACCACGCTCAACGACGACGGAAGCCCCCACGTCACCGCGGTCGGAGCGCTCTGGCTCGACGGCACCTTCTGGTTCCAGACCGGCACCGGCACCAAGAAGCACCACAACGTCGAGCGCGACCCGCGCTGTTCGATCGCCGTGTCGGTCCGCGACGCGGACGTCGTCGTCGACGGTCACGCCACCAGGGTGACGGACCCCGCCGACGTCGCACGCGCGGCCAAGGGATGGGCGGACGGCGGATGGCCCGCCGAACCAGATGCCAGCGGAACCGGGATCACCGCACCGTTCAACGCGCCGGCACAGGGGCCGCCACCGTGGCACGTCTACCGGATCGAGCCACGTACCGCGACCGTGGTGCTCGGAGTTGATCCAGGCGGCCTCACGCGCTTCAGGTTCTGATCGCGTGCGGTCAAAGTCACCTACGCGGTGGTGAGCGGCTCGATCTGGTCGAGGGTGCCAGCGAGGCGATCACGTTCGACCTCGAGCTCGTAGCGGGTCTGCAGGTTCAGCCAGAACCGCTCGCTGGTGCCAAAGTAGCGAGCGAGACGCAGCGCCGTGTCAGCGGTGATGCCGCGCTTGCCGTGCACGATCTCGTTGATCCGGCGTGGCGGCACACCGATGGCGACAGCGACACGGTGCTGGGTGACGCCCAACGGCTCGATGTACTCGAGCCTCAAGATCTCCCCGGGATGGATCGGGTCCATGGTGTGTGCGGTCATGCTCTGCCCTTCAGTGGTAGTCAACGATCTCTACGTCTTCGGGTCCCGCAGCCGTCCACCGGAAGCAGATGCGCCACTGGTCGTTGATGCGGATGCTGTAGGCGCCAGCTCGGTCGCCCTTGAGCTTCTCGAGTCTGTTGCCGGGCGGCGCCCGGAGGTCGCCGAGTTCGTCGGCGGCGTCAAGGATCAGAAGCTTGCGAAGCGCTGCCCGCTGTGTCTGGTGGTCGAGGCGTTTCGATCGTTCGCGTTGCCACACACGTTCGGAGTCCTTGTCGCCAAACGACTGCAGCACGGCACGAGCATAACGGACTGCGTTATGAACGGCAATCGTCATGCACGCCAGGGTGTCTGGTGACCAGGTTGCGGCGCCCCAGCGTCGACGAGGCGTCGATCCCGAGCGTCACAGCTTGCCTGCCGCCCGCAGCGCGCGGCGCGCGGCGGTGCGGATGTGTTCGCCGACGAGGTGGTCGTGCACGGCGGCGAGCCTCATGTCGTCGCCAGCGGCTTCTCGGACGATCGTCGATGTCGCCGCGTCCGGTGGATGGCAGGTGGTGACCGCGGCACCGAGGACGGAGTCCCCGGACTCGACGATGACGATGGCGTGGACACGTTCGCCGCCGAACCAACCGCACTTCACCCCGACAGCGCCCTCGTCGACGGCCAGGACGTCGCGTGCCACACCTCGAAGGGCGAAGGCTTGCTCCGGAGGCACCTCGCGCATCCACTGGCGCAACTGTCGTGCGACATCGCCAGCATCGGCGGCGAACGCTGCGTACGCGCGTGCGAGCTCGCCCGCCGTGACCAGTGCTCGAAGCGATGGGTGTTCGCCGTGGCCCTCCACGCGCCATCCCAGATCCTCCCGTGCATTGAGCGTGGCGAGGAGGCGTTCACCGTCGCCTCGCGACCAGATCTCTGCGGCGGCCGAGTTGTCCGACGTGGTCACGGCTGGTCGGGCATATGTCTCCCACGTCGCCAGGTCCTCGGCCAGAGGATGCGACGTCGCTGCCACCCACGCCAGCAGCGGCTTGATGACCGACGCCGCCCGCACCGGCGGAGCCGACGCAAGCTCGAGCGTTCGGCCGCCCTCCCGGTCGACGGCGAAGGCAGCGATCCCGATCGCTGGAACCCCTTGGGTCATCTTCCGATTGTGACCTTCCCGGGACGAGCACGCGGACCGATGAGCGAGTACACCGAGCGTCGTCTCCGCTGTCCGAGGGTTGTCGTCGTGGTATCGCTGCCGCCGACCAGACTGAACCCGGAGGAGCCAGCCATGGCCAAGCGCACGATCGGGCCGCTCGACATCACGTTCACGGCCACGCTGGGGCGGGTGCGCGAAGGCGACACGTGGACCTGCGTCCAGATGCCCGACTCCGCCGCCGTGTTCGGCACCCGCGGTCTCGTCAAGGTCTCCGGCACCGTCGACGGTGTGCCGTTCCGCAGCTCGTTCATGGCGCTCGGCGACGGGACGCACAAGCTCCCCGTCGCCGCCGCCATCCGCAAGGCCATCGGCAAGACCGACGGCGACGACGTCGTCGTCCACCTCGAGCAACGCCTCAGCTGACGCGTCCATCGGGCGGTCTGGTGAGGTGCATCTCTGCGGAACGTCGCCAGACATACTCGTGCCCGTGACCAAACGACTGGTGGACATCGATGACGACCTGCTCGATGCAGCGACCGAGCTCCTCGGCGCGTCGACCATGAAGGAGGCGGTGAACCGATCGCTCGAGGAGGTCGTCTTCGCGGCCCGCCGCCGACGACATGCCGACCGGTTGAGCACGATGCGCGATCTCGAACTCGCAGATCCTGCGGCGATGGCGGGCGCGTGGCGCTGAGTGCTCGCTACCTCGTCGTGTTCCACTACGACAGCGACTTCGAGCGCATCGCCGCGGTTGGGCGCGCCGCTCACGAATGGGTCGTCCCGAAAGGCTCGGTCTGAACGACCGGCCAGAGTGATCGGGGTAATGGCCCCGATCACCAAGGGCCCCAGCGAGGCGTGGGGTTCGACCGTCGTGGCAGTGTCGCGCGATGGGGTTCGAGGATCGCTTCCGGTTCAGCGTGCACGCTTTCATCCCGAACGCGGCAGGACGGGTTCTCCTCCTGCGCCAGACGTATGGGGATCGGCGGTGGGGGCTACCTGGCGGAAGCGTGGAGCCGGGCGAGACCATCACCGAGACAATCGTTCGTGAGTGCCGTGACGAGATAGGCGCCAACGTCGCCTGGGTCCGTTGACCGGTTGGTACTTCCACTCCGCTCTCGAGGCGCAGGTGGGAATCTTCCGGTGCGATGTGCCGGTCGACACCGAGATCGTCCTGTCCGATGAGCACGACGAGTTCCGATGGGAGGCGCCGCAAGACCTGCGGGGAGCCCAAGCGGTTCGCGTCGCAGCTGCGCTGAGCTACCGCGGCGAACTCCACACGCGGGCCTTCTGAGCACCCATCCCCGGATGAGAATCACCCTGCGCTACCTCGCGGTGCGTGCCCTTCGGGGGCGCACGACGGTGGCGAGGGAGAGCAGCGCCCGCGCCCGGGCGATCTCGGTGGACGTGAACCGGGGCGAGGCGCGGACCCCGACCGCCACCCGATCGAGCGAACCGCCCCACGGGATCGCCACCACCCAGGCTCGAGCTCCGACGCCGTCGCCGGTGCGCTTCACCCACTCGCGCCCGACGACCGGGTGTCGTCCGGCGAGCGCCTCGTCGATCGTCGCGAAGGAACGCAGGCCGTCGATCGGACCCAGCCAGACCTGCTCGGTGCCCAGCAGCGAACGCAGGGCCCCGACGAGATCACCGTCGGGCGCGCTCGACTCCACGAGGGACCTTGCCAGGTCGAGGGTGCGGGACTGGATGTCGACCAGCTCGTGTGGGTCGACGCGTCGCGCCGCGACCTCGGCCACGCCGACCGCACGCAGGCTGGCCTCGACCATCGCGGGCTCGACCCAGAACGGCAGCTCGACCCGCAGGTCATCGGCCACGTCCTCGCACCGCATGTCGTCGCCGTCGAGGAGGTGCACATCGAGGTCGAGGATGTTGACCCCGAGCGCACCCATGGCCTGTGCCACGGTCGCCAGCCCACCCGGCTGGTCGGGAACGGTGATCCGGAAGCTCCAGTAGGTGCTGGCCATGTGGTCCTCACAACCTCGACTGCCCGCTGTGTTGAGGATCGCAGCCAGACGTGGCATCGGAGGGCCCGACAGGCGACGAGGTGGTGAACATCGCCTGGCGCGCAGATGACACCGGCCAAGGCTGCGCTGATGCGGCCCGCGGACCGGATCCGTCCAGGTGAGGCTGCGGATCAGGCGGGAGAGCCGTGGCGGCCGGCGCCCGCGGCGAACCGAGCCGCACCATCGCGCGCCTCGCCCGATGCGAGGACCTCGAGCCCGCGGCGCGTCTCGTTCGCCATGGCGGCGTCGTGGTCGAGCGACCACTGGTCGATCGCCGATGCACGGTCGCTGCGCATGCATCCCTGTGGCAGCCCGGCCAGCTCCTTCGCCAGGGCGACCGCGGCGGCGAGCGCGGTCCCCGGCTCGACCACCCGATCGGCGAGCCCGATCCGCAGCGCCTCGTCGGCGTCGACAGCACGTCCGGTGAGGATCATGTCCATGGCACGACCGTGGCCGACGAGCCGCGGGAGTCGGACGGTGCCACCGTCAATGAGCGGCACGCCCCAGCGCCGGCAGTAGACGCCGAAGGTGGCGTCGGACGCGACGACCCGCAGGTCGCACCAGACGGCGAGCTCGAGCCCGCCGGCCACGGCGTGGCCCTCGACTGCGGCGAGCACCGGCTTCGACAGCACCATCCGCGTCGGACCCATCGGCCCGTGCTGGGCGATGTCGGCCTCGACTCGGTTGCCGCGCCCGTCGGCGACGCCCTTGAGGTCGGCACCGGCGCAGAAGGTCCCCTCGGCGCCGGTCAGCACTGCCGCTGCCAGGTCGTCGTCGGCATCGAACTCGGTGAACGCTTCGAACAGCGCTGCGGCGGTGGGTCCGTCGACGGCGTTGCGGACCTCGGGGCGGTCGATGGTGACCACCATGACCGGGCCGTCGACCTCGGTGTGCACTCCCGGCATCGCTCCCCCTCGGTTGTCCCCTTTGCGCCCGGCTGGTGTCAGTCGGCGGTGTCGATGCTCCCACCCGACGCGAGCGCCCGCCACAGCGCCCGGTAGTTCGGGTAGACGATCTCGGGCGTGACCCAGCCCGAGGCGACCAGCTCGGCGTGCAGGTCGGGCAGTCGTCGCCACGGGACGCCCATGTCGACGTGATGGGCGAGGTGCCACCCGGTGTTGAACGGCACGATCGTGACCCGGGCGAGCCAGGACTGCTCGACGTGGTGTGTGGTGCGACGCCGATCGTCGCTGCGCTCCATACCGCCGTGCTCGGCGATGGCACGAAGCCGGTTGACGACCCGCCACGAGGTGAGCCACGGAAGGAGCCACAACCCCAGGTAGAGCTCGGGTCGACCCGCGACGGTGGCGATCGCCAACAGCACCGCCTGCACACCGAGGATCCGCAGGGCGAGGGGGCGTGCGGTCCGCGAGGTCGTCGCCTTCAGCAGCGGCTTGAGGTTCTTCCAGCCCGAGATGCCGACGGCGTCCCGCACGAGCTTGCGGCGCATGCTCGCCCGGCTGATCGGATATCCGACGTAGAGGCCCATGTCGGGCTCGTTCGGACCGAACTCGTCCTTGTGGTGGGCGAAGTGGCTGCGGCGGTAGGCGTCGAGCGGGACGAACGCCGGGTAGGCCAGCAGCCAACGACCGACCCAGTCGTTGGCCCGCTTGTCGGTGAACAGCAGCTTGTGCGCGGCCTCGTGGGCGAGGATCGCGAACCGGGCGAAGGTGAACCCCATCACCACCACGGCGAGCAGGTAGCCGAACGGGTTGCCCCACCAGGCCGCCGCGCCGATGACGACGATCGCCTGGCCCCAGCACAACAGGACCGAACCGACGTTGCGGAGGTCGTCGATGCGACGCAGTTCGGTGCGGACCTCGGGCACCGGCTTCGCGCTGGCGAGGAGCCGGTCGGTGGGCAACACGTCGGGCAGGGCGTCACGCGGTGGGACCATCGTTGCGGCCATGCCGTCATCGTAGTACGCATTCGTCACACATGTCGAAGATCCGTAATACTGACCGGAGCTCAGGGCCAGGTACCGCCCCCGCAGAGCCCGCTGCCCCGGCCCGCGCCATGACGGCGCGCTCGGTGCTGCTGTCGGTCCTGCTCGGCACCGACCCGCCGCGGCTGCCCGTCGCCGTGCTCGTCTCCACCACCGAGCTGTTCGGCATCAGTGAGGGCACCACCCGCACGGCGCTGTCGCGGATGGCCGCCAAGGGCGAGGTGCGCGCC
Organism: uncultured Iamiaceae bacterium; assembly: GCA_964494405.1. Taxonomy (GTDB): domain Bacteria; phylum Actinomycetota; class Acidimicrobiia; order Acidimicrobiales; family SKKL01; genus Actinomarinicola. The sequence continues at coordinate 8,940 of CAZBTQ010000005.1, read as the reverse complement.
GACGACGGCCACTACGAGATCGCATCGGCTCGCCTCCTGCGCCGCCAGGAGCGCCAGGACCGCAGCCGGATCGGCGCGAGCCGAGCGTGGAGCCCCGACGAGGGATGGCTCCAGGCGGTGGTGGTCCAGACGGGCCCTCGACCAGCCGACGAGCGCGCCGACCTGCGACGCGGGCTGCTCGACGCTCGGCTGGCCGAGTTGCGCGACGGCGTGTGGATGCGACCGGCGAACCTCGACGTACCGCCCGCCGTCCGCGAGCACGAGGCGCTGCTGTGGTCGACGACGCACCCCGACACCGATCCGACCGACCTCGCGGAGCACCTCTGGGACCTCACCACCTGGGCCGAGGTGGCCGACCGACTCCTCATCGACGTCGACGCGCTCGTGCCGAGTCTCGAGGCAGGTGCCCACGGAGCCCTGGCCGACGGTTTCGTCGTCAGCGCCGCCGTCTTGCGTCACCTCCAGGCCGACCCGCTCCTGCCCGATGCCCTCCTCCCCCGCGACTGGCCCGGCGCCGAGCTGCGTGACCGGTACGGGCGGTTCGACTCGGCCTATCGCCACCTCCTGCGCGAGTGGTTCGACGCGCACCCCGCGCTGCGGCGATGATCTGACGCCTTGGCGGTACCGGAACACCCGCCTGATCAAAACCGGAGGTCTCCACATGACGGCACCCGCGTCTCGCGTCGCGGCCGCTCCCCTGCTCGCTCCGATGACGCGCGTCGCGGTCGTGGCGGTGGGCGCCTACGTCGGCGCGCAGGCGATCTCCGACGTCGCCAGCTTGAAGATCGGCGTCGTGGCCGGCCGCGCGGTCGACATGGGCACGTTCATCTACCCGATCACCTTCACGCTGCGCGACGTCGTGCACAAGACGCTCGGCAAGCGGGCGGCCCGCACGGTGATCGTCACCGCAGCGCTGGTGAACCTCTGCATGGCGGCGTACCTGGCCATCGCCGCAGCATGGCCGGCCGATCAATCGTTCGCGCTCGAGGACGAGTTCTCCGCCGTGCTCGGGCCGCTGTGGCGGATCGTGGTGGCGTCGATCATCGCCGAGGTCGTCAGCGAGCTGGTCGACACCGAGGTGTACCACTGGTTCGTCACGCGCGTCACCACCAGCCACCAGTGGGCTCGGGTGCTGGTGAGCAACGCGGTGAGCGTCCCCCTCGACAACGCGCTGTTCGTCGTACTGGCCTTCGGTGCGATCCCCGGCCTGGCCGACGACGCGCTCACGCTGCCGTGGTCGACGGTGAAGGACTTGTTCATCGTGAACCTGGTGGTGAAGGCGATCGTGAGCGTCGCCAGTGTGCCGCTGATCTACCTGACGCCCGATCGCGACTGGCGGGCCGACCCCGACGACGCGTGACGGGCCGGCCACGCATGCTCCGACTCAGCCGCGGAAGGGTCGCAGGCCGTTCGGTGGGATCTGGCCGAACCGACCGGACTGGAAGTCCTCGACCGCGGCCACCAGCTCGTCCCTGGTGTTCATGACGAAGGGCCCGTACTGGGCGACCGGCTCACCGATGGGGCGCCCGCCGAGGAGGAAGACCTCGAGCTCGCCGCGACCTGCGGTGATGGTCATCGTGTCGCCAGCACCGAACACGGCGAGCTGGCCCATCTGCACCGGCACCTGGTCGTGTCCGACCGAGCCCGCGCCCGACAGGACGTAGACCAGGCCGTTGAAGTCCTTCGGCCACGGCACCACGAGGCGGGACTCGGGCGACAGGGTGGCGTGGGCCACCGCGATCGGCGTGTGGGTGGAGCCAGGGCCGCGATGTCCATCGATGTCGCCGGCGATGACCCGCAGGAGCGCGCCGCCGTCGGGAGAGGACACGAGCGAGACCTGGTCGCCCTCGAGGCTCTGGTAGCGAGGCTCGGACATCTTGTCGGCACTCGGAAGGTTGACCCACAGCTGGATGCCGTGGAACAGGCCGCCGCTCACGACCAGCCGCTCGGGTGGCGTCTCGATGTGCAGGATCCCGGACCCGGCGGTCATCCACTGGGTGGCGCCGTCGCGGATGACACCGCCGCCACCGTGGGAGTCCTGGTGCTGGAAGGTGCCGTCGATCATGTAGGTGACGGTCTCGAAGCCTCGGTGGGGGTGCCAGTCGGTGCCGCGTGGCTCCATCGGTGCGTAGTCGATCTCGCCCATCTGGTCCATGTGCACGAACGGGTCGAGGAGGCGCGAGTCCACCCCGGCGAAGGCCCGCCGGACGGGGAAGCCCTCGCCCTCGAACCCCGCGGGCGCGGTGGTGACCGACGCGACGGGCCGATCGATCTGGTCGGGCCCCGCCACGCTCAGGCGAGGCAGTGTGAGCGTGTCAGCGGTGACTGCTGGCATCGTGCACCTCCGGTCCACGAAAGTCGTTCAAGTTTGAAGTATATGGTCCAACGCGGCACGGGCCCCGCGCATTCCCGTTACGGTCGTCGGGATGGACCACTGGGAGGACCCGACGGCGTCAGGCGCAGGTCAGGACGACGAGGAAGCGATCCGACGGTACCTGGAGTTCGTGGACGACCCGGCGAGTGCGCGAGACGATGCTCGCATCGCTGAGCTCGAGGCCAAGATCGCTGCCGCATCGGACCCGATCGAGAAGATCCACCTTGCGAGCGACCTCCACCGGGCCCGTCAGGTCGACGGTGATCACCTCCGTCGGGAGTTCGTCGCGGTGGCGCGGCGCTGGGCCGAGGCGCAGGGCATCGTCCCGGAGGCGTTTCGAGCCCTCGGCGTTCCTGACCAGGACCTCCACGCCGCCGGATTCGACATCGGCCGACCGGCGACGCGACGGGCCGAGGTGGGCACCGTCGGGGCTGGCCAGCGCCAGCGCGCTCCCCGGGCGTCGATCGACGACATCAGATCAGCGGCGAGGAGCTTCGACGGGCCGTTCACGATCGCCGACCTGCGAGATCGCGCTGGTGGCAGCCCCGCGACGGTGCGCAAGGCGCTCGACGCGCTGGTGAGCGAGGGCGTCATCACCGCCCTGGGCGCCGCACCGAACTGGACGGGGCCGGGCCGTCCGCCGCACCGCTTCGAGGTCGCGACGTCGCCACCCGAACCGACCGCGCCCGACGACCAGCCCGACGCGCTGGGCGCCGACGTCAGCGACGCCTGACCCGCTGAGCGCCGACCGACCTGGGCCCACCCCTCAGCGAAGGCTGACCCGTCGGGCGTCGATGGTGGCGTAGCGCTCCGGCGTGCATGTGGTGATGATGATCTGGCTGCCGTCGGCCGCCGCCTCGAGCGCCCGGCCCATCGCCTCGACCCGGTCGGGGTCGGCGTGGCCGAGGACGTCGTCGAACATCACCGGCGCTCCCCCGTCGCCGCTCACGATGGCGGCACACGCCAGGCGAGCGAGAAGGCCGAGCTGCTCGCGTGCCCCGACGCTGAGCTGGGCGACGCCCAGCGAGACGCCTCCGAGCACGCGCCGCTCGACCCGAAGGTCGTCGTCGAGCTCGATCTGGAGATCCTCGCCGAACACCAACCGCCCCAGGCGTTCGAGCTCGCGGCGGTAGGGCGCGGCGTAGCGCCGACGGGCCTCGTCGCGGTGCGACGTGACCAGGTCGTGCAGGTGGAGCGCCGCGGCGGCCCGGCGTTCGAGCTGGTCGTGGCGCCGACCGACGTGCTCGCGTCGGGTGCGCACCTCGTCGAGTGCTCCGGCGAGGCCCTGCTCCCCGCTGACGTCGAGGCGGGTCTGGATGCGATCGATCTCTGCCACCACGCCGGCGAGCTCGGCGTCGAGATGGTCGAGGTCGGCGACTCGCCGAACGAGCTCGGCCTCGATGTCGTCGGGGCACAGCTCGACGACCGCCCGTCGAGCCCCGGCCAGCGCCATCTCGGCCGACTCGAGCGCGGCGAGCGCGCGGTGGGCAGCGCCGTCGAGTGCGTCGTCGACGACCTCGTCGCGGGCGGCGGTGAGACGAGCGTTCAGGCGTTCGACCTGGCGACGGGCCTGGTCGATGCGGCCGTCGAGCACCATGTCATCGCGCTGGGCCGCCTCCACGCGCTGCTCGTGATGGCGCAGGTCCGCCTCCTGGTCGGAGCGGCGAAGCGCCAACTCGGCCTGGCGGTCGCGCAGCACGTCGACCGACGCGTCGAGGTCGCGGGCGCTGCGCTCGATCTGCTGGCGCGGCTCGGCCGCGAGCCGAAGTTCGAGGCGTTCGGCGTCCGCCCTCAGCTCGACGACGGTGGCGGACCCGAGTGCTCGACGCTGGTCGGCGCGCGCCTCGGCCACGATCCGCTCAGCCTCGACCCGTCGGGCGTGCACCTGGCGCGCCTCGTCGAGGTCGCCGACCGACACCGCGCCGCACGCGTCGGCCAGCGCAGCCTGCGCGACGACGACCTGCGCGGCGAGATCGGCCGCGCCGTCGGCCGGCGACACCGTGACCTCGACCTGGCCGGGGACGACGATGCCGAGCCGAGCGGATGCCGTGGCCTCGACGGTGTCATCTGCGTTGAGCTGGTGCGGCGTGCCACCGACCGAGACGGCGAGGTCGCTGAGCGCACGGACCGCGACGTGGGTGCTGGCCCCCTCGAGGCGGGCACGCGCGGTGATGACCGCGGTGGACGCACGCTCGATGCGGGAGAGCGCCTCGGCGTCGACCGGAGCGAGCACCGTGAGGGTTGCAACGGCATCGTCGGCTCGAACGCTCGCATCGTCGACCTCGGCAAGGCGGGCGCGCAGCGATGCCAGCCGCTCGGCGTCGACCTGACGGGTGCGCTCGGCGTCGGCCGCGGCAAGGTGGAGCGTCACCTCGGCGAGCTCGGCGTCGATGGCGGCCAACCGGGCCGAGGCCGCATCGCTACCAGCTCGGGCGGCATCGGCCACCGCCGCGCTGCGCTCGAGGTCGGCGACGAGCTTGTCGACCTCGTCGGTCGCGCTGGCGACGTCGTCGACCGCCTCGCGCCGACGAGCCACCGCCTCGTCGGCGGACCGATGGGCGGCGCGGGCTGCGTCGGCGGTCGCTTCGACGTCGGCGAGCTGTCGCCGCGCAGCGTCGAGCGCCTCGGCTCGACGACGAGCTGCAGCCAGGGCGGCCTCGGCCGGCCCACGTCGAGCCACCAACTCGGCCCGGTGCAGCGTGAGCTCGTCGACGCGCGCGGCAGCCTCGACCAGCTCCACCAGCTGGTGCTCGAGGTCTGCGGCACGCTCATCGAGGGTCTGGAGCTCGCGCGCCAACTCGACCCGCTCGCCCCTGGGGCGACCGGTCCTGGTCCAGTACAACGACCGCTCGTCGTCGATGCGCTCGATCAGGTCCTCGTCGCCACCGGTGTCGTCGACCCCCATCGAGCCGTCGAGCACCCTGGCCAACGACCGGGTGTGCACGTCGACGGGGCCGTCGGCGCTGCCCTGCGCGACCCGCAACGCGTCCCACAGGTCGGTGTCGAGCGTGTCCGAGAGGGTGGACTGCACCCACTGGTGCGCCTCACGACCGGTCATCTGGAGGCGCTGGGGCGCGAGGACATCGAGACTCGTCATGCGTCCGCGACTCCACTGCTTGGCGATGACGAACCGGTACGGGCCGGTGGACATCTCGACCTCGACGTACGGCCCGACGTCCTGGCCGGCGGGAACGGCGTCGCGGACCTCGCGAGCGGTGGACGAGTCCGGCAGGCGCAACACCATGTCGAGCGCGTCGCCGATGCTCGACTTGCCGGCCTCGTTGGGCCCGTCGATCACCGTGAGGCCCTGGTCGGCGAGCACGACCTCGCGCTCGGCCACGCCCCGGAAGTTGCGGAGGAGGACGCGGTGGAGCCTCATGCGGCAGGCCTCGCGAGCCGGTGCAGCAGTGCCAGCGCGTCGAGCGCCTGCTGGGCGTCGGGACCGCCGTCGCCGAGTGCAGCGGTGAGCTGGGCCGCGGCGGCGCGCGACGCGCCGCGCAGGTCGAGCCCGTCGAGATCGGCGACGTCGGGAAGGCGGACCAGGTCGGTACCGGTGGCCCACTCTTCGATCGCGGCGAACACCTCGCGTCGCTCGGCGACGGCGTCCTCGAGACGGGCGTCGACGTCGAGCGCGACCGAGCCGCGCAGGCCCAGCCGCACGATGGACGTGTCCTTGGCGTCGAGCGCGTCGAGGGTGGCCACCAGGTCGTCCACATCGGCAGCGTCGTCGAGCTGCGTCTCGACGGTGACGAAGCGCCACGTGCCGATGTGCACGGGCGTGGCGGTGGCTCCTGTCGACGACACATCGACGACGAGGGCGTTGCCCGGCTCGACCTCGTCGAACGCGGTGGGCTCGGGCGCGCCGGCGTAGGCGATGCGGCCGCCGGGTTCGACCACGGTGAGGCTGTGCCGATCGCCGAGCGCGACGTAGTGGATGCGGCCGTCGTCGAGCGCGGCGACCAGCGACGCGACCGCGATGCGCGCCGGATCGTTCCCTTCCCGAGCGATGGTGTCGACCGCGCCGTGGCCGACGAGGATGCGCACGGTGCCGTCGGCGACGAGACCGGCGACCGCGTCGGCGCACAGGTCCGACACCGGGCGCTTGGATCGCCATGGCGCGGCCACGATCTCGACGCCAGGCGCCAGCGGGTGAGCCGCGACGCCGTCGAGCACCACCACGTTGTCGGGCTGGTTGGTGATGAACGTGGGCGACCGGTACACCGACGTCGGATCGAGCGGATCGTGGTTGCCCGGCAGCAGGAGGACCGGGATGCCTGCGTCCGACATGGCTTCGAGGGCCCTGACGACGATCCGCCGCGACACCTGGTTGGTCTCGAACACGTCGCCCGCGACCACGATCGCGGCACACTCCTCCCGGCGTGCCACCTCGCCCATGCGGCGGATGCTGTCGATGCGGGCCCCGGTGAAGCGGGCCTGCGCATCGACATCGAGGAAGTGGCGCGTCATGCCGAGCTGCCAGTCGCCGGTGTGCAGGATGCGCACCGACGGGCCCCGGCCGTGGACGGCCGCTGCGTCGGAGGTGGTGGGCTCGGTCATGCCAAAACCGTACGCAGGGGGTGTGACACTTTCGGGGACCGTCTCCGGCGAGCGGCTCCGATCCGGCATCGGTAGCGTGCGCGACCGATGGCCAGCCCTCCAGAACCTCAGGCAACAGCTCCAGATCCGGCCGTCGCCGAGCACCTCGACCGGCTCGAGGCCGACGGCTTCACGATCGTTGCCGACGCGATCGACCTCGACCTGTGCAACGACCTGCTGGCGGCCGTCGACGGGATCGTGGCAGCCGAGCGCATCGAACCGGCGGGCAACCGCTTCGAGGGCGGCAACACCGTCCGCGTGTACAACCTCCTCGCCCGCGACCCCGTCTTCGCCCGTGTCCCGGTGCACCCGTCGGTGCTGCCCGTGGTGGACGGCGTCCTCGGCGACGACTGCCTCGTGTCGTCCCTGTCGTCGATCGACATCCGTCCTGGCGAGGTCGCTCAGCCGATCCACGCCGACGATCAGCTGATCCCGCTCCCCAAGCCGCATCCGCCGACGGTGTGCAACACCATGTGGGCCCTCACCGACTTCACCGAGGAGAACGGCGCGACGCGCCTGGTCCCAGGTTCGCACCTCGCCGACAGCTCGCCTCGCGCCGACGTCCAGCACGACACCGTCGCAGCCAACATGGCGAAGGGGAGCGTGCTCGTCTGGCACGGCTCGCTGTGGCACCACGGCGGCGCCAACCTCTCGGACGAGCGCCGGGTGGGGATCGCGATGAACTACTGCGCGGGCTACGTCCGCCAGCAGGAGAACCAGCAGCTCGGCATCCCCCAGGACGTGGTCGCCGGCTTCGAGCCGCGGCTGCAGGACCTCGTCGGCTACGGCATCTACCGCGGCCTCATCGGCCACATCGACAAGCGCTCACCCGCCGCCCTCCTCGGATCGACGCGTGGAAGCGGGATGATCTGGGATCGGGCCCGCGCCTGAGGTGACGGATCGATCGGTGATCCGGTCGCCAACCGGCGCCGATGGATGCCAACACGACCCTCGCGCGTCAGCCGCGTGCCACACTCTCAGCGCAACCGTCCGACCGGCGGACGGACCACACGGGGGTGTGACACATGGGCAACTACACAGGCGCGGTCGGCATCGGCGTCGCCGACCTCGAGCGTTCGGTTGCGTTCTACCGGGACGTGCTCGGCATGCGCGAGCTGATGACCTTCTCGCTGCCCCACATGGAAGAGGTCGTGCTCGGCTGGGGCCGGAAGGGCGCGTCGGTGGTGCTGATGCAGTACACCGACGGCTCCGACCCCGTCACGACCGACCTGCCCGTCAAGCTCGTCCTGTACGTCGACGACCCCGTCGCCGTCGCGGCCACCATCCGGGAGGCGGGCTTCCCCATCGAGCGCGAGCCCGAGCCGGTCCCCACCCTCGGCAACGCGGTCGTCGGCTTCGCCAAGGACCCCGACGGCTACCTGCTCGAGCTGCTCCAGGCACCCGCTGACGCGGGCTGACCGTGCGCTGACACGGGCTCAGGAGCCGCCAGGCCGGTCGTGCACGGCGAGCCAGCGCGTCCCCGGCTGCACGTGCAGGAGCCGGTGGCCGGTCCCGGCGGGGATCATCGCCCAGTGACCGGCTTCGATGCGGTGGTCGGTGCCGGCCACCTCCAGCGTCGCCGCGCCGGCGAGGACGTAGACCCACTCGTCGTGGGCCTGGATGAACTCGACCGGCGTGTCGACGACACCCGAGGTGACGTGCTCGATGCGGAAGCCGTCCGCGCGGGCGATCTCCTCGGTGCGCTCGCCCACGATGTCGGCATCGTCGTCACCAGGCTCCAGCATCCCCACCGACGGCGGGGTCACCGTGCGGTCCAGCCGCCGACGGCAACCGACTGGCCGATGACACCTAGGGCATGCGCGGAAAGGCTCGCATGCCCTCCCTCTCTTCCCGCTCTTGCCGCCTTCGGCGGCGGGCCGCTCGGGCCACGGCCTCGCCTATCCGCTCGGCCTCTTAGGACGCGTCCGTCGAGAAGGAGATCCAGGGGGTAGGTCACGGCCGTCATTCGA
>CAZBTQ010000004.1:0-44604 GCA_964494405.1 uncultured Iamiaceae bacterium | reverse complement strand
CACGGTGCGCTTCTAGGAACGGGGAGATATCGGCGGTCTTGCCTTTCCCAATATCGCCCAATCCCTTGAAGAACCCTTGACCAAGCGCGCTGTAGTAGTCGCGGCGCTGGGCCTCGATGCTCATATCCGGTTCTTCTTCCTCATCTCCCCCTTGAGGGGAAACGAGCGGAGACTTGTCGATCATGGCCTGCTGCATCGGCGACAGAACGCCACCGCTATCGCGGCTGGACATGGTTACGCCGCCTTCGCCTCCGAAGGCTTGGAAGTCTCCACCAGCGAAAGCACGAGCAAACCGCTGTCGCTGAGCAGTATGTGCCCCTGCTGACTTCTCGAACTCCCGATCGAAGATAGCGGCCGCTTCCTCCGGTGTCTGCGCTGCCTGTAGTTTCTTGTAGACACCGGGGAACTGGTTCTTAAGCTCGTGGATCGCGTACTTCGCCTGAACGATTGGATCGGAAGCCTTGCCGCCAAGACCGCCAGCGAAGCTTTCCAAGCCAGTGCGGCGGTCCAAACGATGCTGGAACAGGCCAAAAGCGCCCTCCTTCTCATTCAGCGCGTTCGGGTTGAATCCGCTCTCCTGCTGGATATTCCCTAGGATGCCGTAAGCCGCAGTAGGCGGCAGTCCGGCACTGACGAATTCCTGAAATAACTGCCCGGCCAAGCCTGGCGGTACTGCTCCGCTACCGCCCCTTCCTCCTGCGTTATACGGCGTAGCACTTCCCCCACCGGGGGGAATTGGCTGCGGCGCCGGCTGGTTCGCGATAACCGGCCCCTCCATGCCTTGTGCGTTCATGCCGTTAAACTGAGGCCCGGCAGGAGGCTGTCCCGACATGGGGAAGCCGAACGCCTCCTGCGCCATTGCGTCGATGTTCTGGAGGTCGTTCTGACGTCCGAGAGCGTAGGCAGATACAAATTCGTTTGACATTTACGTCTTTGCGCCTCCCTTGCCCGGCGCCCCGTAGAGGCCCACGGCCGTCTGGCCGCCCAAGCCTAGGTAGTCGAGCAGGCCGGGGTTGTAGGTTTCCGTCTGAGTGCCCTGGTTGTTAAGTGGGCTCATACCGCTAGCCGACAGGAGCAGGTCCATCATCTGCTGCGGTCGCTGCATGAAGTTCTGGTATTGACCGCCGGCCAGCGTCATAAGCTGCTGAATCAAGTTCTGCTGCTGCGATCCAGCCTGAGCTTGGTTGCCCATGAGCGTCTGGCCGATATCTACGCCAGTCTTTCCGAGTTCCGCGGCCTGTCCTGCCAAGCCGCCGAGCCCCTGCGCCCGCTGGATTTCGTCCTGCGACTTGTAGATATCGAATTGGTTGCCCCATTGCCCGGCTTGGTTCTTCGCGACCGCGTTGAACTGGCCTGTGTTCATCTGGTTGGCAATATCGGCCGCCGACAGGCCAGCGGCTGTGTCGAAGCCTGCCTGCCGCAAAGTCCCAGACAGGTTGCCGATGTTGCGCTGCGCCTCCGAGTTGGTGACGGCCTCCACCAGTCCGTGACGGGAGCCGCCGAAAGCACCAGCGTTCGTAGCAGCGGCGCCGTTGACACCCTGCTGCAAGTCCGTGAGCCGCTGCTGGTCAGCGATTGCGTTGTCGATCACGCTGTCCGTATACGGGTTCATGTAGCCGGCGATGCCGGACGATATCTTCGACGGATTTGCGACCGTTGACGCCGTATAGGATTGCCCGGTTACGCCGGGCTTTCCTAGTAGCGTCTGCGACTGCTGCAAGCCACTGCCAGCGCCTGCCAAAGCTGCGGCGGAGCCTGAATAGATATCGCCTCCGCTTGCACCCTTACCTGTTCCACCACCAACCGACATGATGCGTTCCTTTCAATTCCCCCGTTGGGGGATTAGCCCATGACGCCGCCGCCCTTGCCCGACAGGGAGTTGGCCTTGGTAGTGGCCTTCGTGGTCCCTGTGGCAGCGGCGGTAGCGGGCTTGCTGGGGCTGGCGAACAGCGCGTTGTAGAGTGCGAGCACGTTCGAAGGAACCTTGCTCATCGCATCATTGTAGAGGTTTTCCGAGGAATACCCGGAAAAGCCTCCTACGTTCCGCGGTGTCGGCAGAGACGACGTCGATCCGGTAGGCAAGCCGAATGCCGACGACGCTTTGTTAGCCGTCTGAAACGCCGCTTCCTGCTGCGGTGTGAACGCAGCCACAGACAAGCCCATATTCGGAGCATACGGTAGCTCCGAGACAGCGCGGGCTTGCTTCAAATTCTTAAGGGCTTCCTCCTCAAGACGAGGATCAATCTTCGTCTCGCTCGTAGTCTGACCGCCCTTCCCGCCTCCACCGCTCATCTTCTCGTTCCCTTATGTCTAGGTACATTGTGACACAAGTGAACGTCCACCCACGTTCAGCTAGTTTGCGCTCCCATCCTTTGCGTCCTGAGACGGACAGGTAGCTGCACCCCATAGCTTTTGCAAGATCAGCCATCGGGCCTTGAATGTCAAACACCGCCTCCATTTCGCCACCCGCGAGAAAGCAGTGAAAGACACTGTAGTTTGGGTACTCGACTTTTTCCATAATGCAAAAGGCGTTGTCGTAGGCAAAGAAATATAGACGGTTGGCGAGGATCATGTTCACCACCGCATCAAAAGTATGGGCGTGGTGCCCGTGCACCAAGCCCTCCTCGATCTTCTCCCGCCATTTATGCAAGGAAGCTACGAGGGTATCGAGTTGGGCCAATACCCCTTTGGGGGGAGTTGCGTCGTTCATGGTAGTGCGTGCCAACTTCCACCGGCGGAATACACCACCTTCCCCAGCACAGGATCGAACATGAGCAGGCCGTCCACCGCCGCTTTGGCCGTGGCCGTCTTGTGCTCTAGCTGCACGATCTTCGGGCCGGGAGTGTCAAGCTCACTTTCCAGCGTTCTGAGGTAGCCGACCAAGCTGTTGGCCCAGCCGCTCAAGGCACTTCCCCTATCGGGGGGAATTGGAATTGGGTTCTTAGTGCTCATCTTTGCGGTGTCACCCCCTTAAGCGGAGAAACGCGGAAGTCTCCGACTACCCAATTCGGGCTGATGTTAGTCCCTTCCAGCCTCATCCTGACGTCTCGGCCCATGATGCCGGTGGTCGGCGTCGGGTTCGCCAGAACGAAGTCTCGGAAGTAACGCGGTTCCTCGGATTGCGCGTCGTCTCTGACGGACAGGCGCATCTTGATGTTGCCGCGCAGCTTGTCGTCCGGTAGGACGTGAGAGATGCCTAGCAGGCGGTCTCCGTCTTCCGTCTCCAGCGGGCCGCTTTCGATGAACGGAGTCCTGCCGTCCCTGCCAGCCGACGTGACTTCATGGTCGTATATCTTGCCAGCCGACGACAGCATCATGGGGTAGTACAGCGGGTCGCTGTCAATGCCCCAAGTCCGGTCGAGCCTGCCGGTGTACCATTTGTCGTGCATCCAGTTGTAAACGATGTAGCTGTCCACTTCCCCTGTGGGGGAACTGTTGGACTGGTACAACCACCAGATTTCCGAGTAGTCGGAGACGGTGAAAGCAACCGTCTTGGACCTCTGCGACTTGCGATGATCGGACTGGTAGAAGTCCATCACTTCGCACGGCTGCTCTTTGACGGTGCCGTCGAACTTCCAGAAGGTGAGGTCGCCCATCCACATTGCGAACTGCTCTGTGGTTGCGACCGCTTCCGGGCCGATGATACCGCACTTGCTCCCGACGCGGTTGAAGCCGTAGACATACGGCGGACCGACGTATCGGCCGCTGAAAGCGTCGTTCTCTCCGAGGACAAGGATTTGGTTGATAACCTTGATGCCTCTTAGGAGCCTGCCGGTGCCTGCCAGTCTGAGGCTTCCGGCTTGGTTGGCGATGGTCGGCTCCCATACGTCGAAGTTTTCACGGTCGGACCATTCCACGAGGCGGAAGTCGGCGTCCTTGCCGAAGGTCATAACGAACCGTTCATCCGTCACCAGTACGTCATTCGCCGCAACCGGCGACGTGGCGATGGCAACGAATACTGAGTCTGTGTCGCGCTTGATGTAGAGCGGTTTCGAGCCGACTTGCCTTGCACAAGCAATCGGCCAGAAGCCCCATTCGGCGAAGCCCCACGAAAAGGCGTTCGGCACGGCCTGTGAAACTGTGGGCCGAGGCGTGCCGTACTTGCCGAAGGAATACCGGAACATACCGTAGCCAGCCGCCTGCAAGGCGTCTTTCGGCTCCGCCGTGAACCCAGCCGGCGTAACAACGCTGACGACGTTTGTGTTGGACAGCATGTAGATTTTGGCGTTAGTGCCGAGAAATGTGTTAATGCCATTGACCTTGTCGGTCAGGACGATACCGGAACGCACCGCCTCCACCGCGGGGTCGGCAAAGATAGGCGGCAGGTCATCCGCGGCGCCGTAGTCGTAGCGCGGCTGCCAGCCGGTAATGGGTTGAAGAACTCCGTTGTGCCACCGCATCAGGTCGCCGTCAATCCAGCGACCGGCACCCTGATAGGCGGTGCCGTTCTTGTAGAAACCGGGGGGCAGTTTCAGTTTTGCGGTAGCCATTCCCGTCTCCATTTGCAACTCCCCCAGCGGGGGGAGTTGCTTACATCACTTGGTCAGGATCGCTATGACAGCGACCAAGCCAGCATAGATCAGCCACGACGCGGCGGCACCGCAAACGCAAAGAAGTGCCAAGCCGGTCCAAGACCAACTTGACACTGCGGCGTCCCCGGCATGATAGTCAGCTTGACGACCATACCGGGAAGTGTCGTCGTCGTCGCGCTCTGGCAACGACTGTCGCATCACTTGATGCCGAGGCTCGCGGCGCACGCCATTTTTCCCTGCTGCGTCGGCGCGTTGGTGATTACGGTCCGCTTGGTTCCCGGCTTGAGCTCGCAGATCGCCGAGCGCGTGGACTGCGTGGCGACCGCGAGGTTCGGCGCGACGTTGCCCGCGTTGGGCCGGATGACCGGCGCGACGCCCTGCTGCGGCTGCGGCCGAAGCGGTGCGACGGCCGGGTTGTTGTAGACGCCGGGGCCACGGTTGAAGGAGACGCGCTGCTCGTCGCCGCAATAGGAATGCGGGCTGATTTCGCCCGACGAGACGAGCGCCCGGCAGGCAGACGGGTTGCGGGCTGCGATCATCTGCATCGCGGCCTTGTCGTGTCCCATCTGCGCGAGAAGGCAGGCGTCATCGACGCGCGTGGCGCCTCCGGTGAGCCCTCCGCCGATGATGGAGACGCCGACCGAATTACCGAGCCCGCACGGGTGGCCCGAGCCCATCGCGGGGGCCTGCACAGCGGGGGCGAACTCATTGCGGACAGTGCCCGACTGCCGAGTGTTGAGCGTCTGCGTGCCAGTGGACGTGATCCGCTGCTCGGAAGGGGCACGCTGGTCGAGGTAGATCGCCTGACCCTGCGACTGCTGGGCGAGGCCACCGGAGCCACCGGCTGAGTAGGACGACGAGACAGCCTGCGAGGAGCTGCCGCTGTTGGCTTCGGCGTTGCTGTCCTGTGCGAAGGCCCCTCCTGCGAGGGCGACGCTGATGAAGGCGGTTGCAAGAAGCTTTTTCATGGTAAACCCTCCTAGCGGGTTGAGAGAAGCCTTGGTCGGGAGCTAGGAGCCCGACCAAGGCCCCATCAGGTCAACTCCCCGGTTAGGGGAGTTGAAACCCGATTAGTTCGCCAGCACGCCGAAGCCGCCGAACGCGAGCGCCTGCGATGCGGACTGCGCGGCGCCGGCCGACGTGTTGGTCGCGATGCCGAGGCTGAACGAGATGTTGTCGGCGGTGGCGTTCGAGGTCTGCGCGGCGAAGCCACCGATCGGCGTGCCGATGGCGAGCGCGGCACCGTTGCCGCTGGCCGACGCGGCGCCGAAGCTAAGACCGGCGAGCGCCGTGGTCGAGCCCGACGCGGCGGCCGACTGTGACGCGGACTGCGCGGCGGAACCGAAGCCGAAGATCGCCTGCTGGGCGGACGCGGGGACCGCGGCGAAGGCGAGCGCGGCGGCGGCGGCGAAAAGGAACTTCTTCATCGTGTAGTCTCCAACAATTGCCAGTGGGTTGCCGGCGGGTTTATCAAGAGGAACCCATCCCTCTCGAACAGTTCCCCCGTTAGGGGAGTTGGTAGCGGGCGTCCCGTAGTAGGTAGGCGCTCGCGTACATTGTTTGTATCACAGTTTCTTGGGCTTGTCAAGAGCCATGTTTTCTAGGTTAAACTCGCCTGCCACCTACCCTTTTTCGTCCAGCGTAACTGATACAGGACAGTTGACGATGCACAAAAGCGTCATCTTTACTCCTACCATGTCTACCGGCGGATTAGTGCAGCCGCTTAGCAACAAGGCAACTAGTAAAGCTACTAGTTTCAGACCTCCGGCTCCTCTGGTTCTTCCAGAATGATCGGATTGCTGAGCGCGACGCCGGAGCCTCGCGCGTTGGTCGCCGTCTCCTGCAAGACGATCACGTCCCCAGCGGAAAGTTCGGTCGTGTCGAACTCGTCGGGGTCCGTCTCGCCATCGACTTCCACGTCGTTGACGATCCACTGATATTCCCGCTCCTCCGGCTGGTTCTGCCAAGTGCCGGGCGTCTCCAGCGAGCAGATTGCGGTCGGAATGACGTCCGTTGCTACGATAAGCGGCGGCGTCACGTTCACAGGCACCGGCGGCACGAACGGCGTGCGGTCGATACTTCGCGGGTGCCCATACATGACATTGCTCGGGAACGGCGAGCGCGTCAGAATGGGCATCCATTCGGGCTTGTAAAGCCCGAGGCTCATGTTGCGCGGCCACGCTTGGCGCGGCGTCAGCGTGCGGACAACCTTGTCCCTCCAGCGAACGTTAGCCATTTTCGTTCAACCATTCTTTCTTCTGCGCGATGGTCTTGGCGCCCCAATCGCTCGGCCGCGTGAACCCGTTGGTGCCGTCCTCGACGAAGGTGTCGAGCGCGGCGTGCGTGGTCATCTTGTCCCACGGCGCAGGGGCGTCATCGCCCACTTCCCCCGACAGGGGAGTTGACTGAACGCTGAACAGGTCGTCCGGCTCGTCCGGATCGTCCGGCTCCACCGGGACGTAGTCGTCCACGTTCTTCGGATAGTCCCCGTTGGGGCCGGTGAGCCCACCGGGGACGCCTTCTTTGGGGATCGGCTCTGCTTCGGGCCAAGTGACAGCCTCATAGGGACGCGCCCCAAGGTCGTCGCCCGGATTGGAAAGCCCGCCGAACTTCATCGGAATTGCGCGTCCCATTGGTAGCTCCTTATGAGTTGTCCGGCGCGAGAGGCGGCGTGCCGGGGTCTCCATCCGGCGCCCGGTCGGCGTCATAGGAGTAGATGCCCCGGTACTTCGGCTGCTGCTTCGGCGGGTTCGCCGGCTTGTTGGCCTCGTCGTATCCGTAGATACCGCGGTAGGCCGGGTTTGCTTTTGCCATTATCGCCCTCCTTTCAGTTCCCCCAATGGGGGAGTTGCGAAACGATCTTGTGTATCAGTCTCCCGTGCTCCTCCGGGTCGTTGGCGTCGGTCGTGAACGGGATCGGCCCAAGCGACGGGTGGATCAGCGTGCAGTTGAACTGCCCGTTTTCCAGGCGCTGATAGGGGCCAGTGACCATCTTGCGAAGCTCGGCGAGCTTCTCGGCCTCCGTCGGCTCCGGCGCTGGTGCGGGCTCCTTTACCTTGGTGCCGGTAGCGCGCGGGGGTAGCATGTCGCTAGGTTTCATCACGATATCCTCAAGAAAAGGCTGACGCGGAAGTCGGCGGTAGCGGCGCCAGAATAGGTGCAGTAACCCATGCAGCGCCAAGTGCCCGGAGGCTTGCTTAAGGTGGTGCGGTTGGACGACGCCGACGAATGGTATAAGTTAGCCCCGGCGATAGTTTCGTTAGGGCTGATATCCTCCGCCTTGTCGTGCATACAAAGGGCATACGAGCCGATTGCGTTGATAGTCATGCCGGACAAGCGGGCGCCAACCCAATCTCGGGCAGCTGTATCGGTCGGCAGTCTGGCGGCCGCTACGGTGCCAGCATTCAGGTTCGAGGCGTTCCGGTAGCGGGTGTCGCCGCTGGAAAGCGTGATGAGGCTTTCCGAAAAGCCTACGTTGCCGAGCGGCCCGACGCGCCCGCTAAGGGTGCCATCCGGCTGCTGGAAGTCGATGTAGGAGTCCCCGCCGAGGAAGTCGAGGCGTCCGATGCCTTGTATTTTCGGGGTGTTTAAAATCCCGCTGTATTCAATAGAGGAGGCGCCAGCGCCTCCGAAGTAGATGCTAGCCGACGACGGCATAAGCAGGTTCAGCGACGAGCTGGTGACGCTAAAGCCATACTGCCCGCCGTACAAGTCGATATGGTTAGACAGGTCGGTGCGGGAGCTCGCGACGATGTTGGCGAACTTCAAGCCGCCCGACTGCGCGCGAATGCCGTTTGAAACGTCGACGCCTTGGCCTAGGCCAACGGCGCCGGTGTGCTTGTTGACGTAGAACGGTCGGAGCGAGTTATAACTTCCGTCTGCGTCGGCAGGATCGGACAGCATCAGGTATAAATTGGTGTTGTTCCAGTACCACATTGCAGCGATACCGTCCGCGCTAGAAGTCTCCTTCATGCGAATGCCGATACCAGACGGATAAACGACTAGCTGCCCGCCTACGATTACGCTGTCGGCGGCCAGTTTGAAGTTGTAAGGGCTGGGGACAACGATCTCTTTCGCCGTGGCGTTGAACGTCATAATGTTTTCCGCGCCAGTCCAACCGGCGGCGGTAGCCTTCTGCAAGGCTAGGACGTTGCTATTCACAGTGAAACGGAACATGCCGTCGGGATCAGTAGCGTCCGTGTCGCTAAAGCGTAGTTGAGGCGAATTGTTTCTGACTTCGTGGTTCTTAGTGAAGATGGTAGGCAGGTTCGCCGCCTTAAGCGTGCCGAGCGCCGTCGCCGATCCGCTGTCGAAGGCGCTGACAAAGAGGGCTTCAAGCTTCGCAATGTCTTGGTTGAGCTTGGTCCCCCAAGTATCGTCGGAAGAACCAACTTCCGGGGCGATGAACTTGTAAACGGAGGTTGTTACGTCAGCCATTAGCGGATACCTCTCGGCATCTTGAGTTGCAGCGGTGAGCCGGCGTACTTCCGCTCGTCGTTTTCTTCAATGGCTGTGGTGAACGCCGAGTTGAACAACGCGCCCCAAGTCGCCAGCCGCTCGTCCTCGCGGAGAAACGGGGCAGTATGCTTTAGGACGCAATACAGATACACGTCGAAGTATTCGTCCACCAGCCAGTTGTCGCTCCCATCCGTATCCTGCGCGAACGGGATCAAGTTCCTGTAGTACCAGATTTCCAGCGGGAGCGGGTTCTCGCTGTTGATGTTGCCGAGTAGGCGGATCGTCCGGTTGACCACGGTGTAGTCTCGGATCGTGCAAGCGCGGTGGGCGCGTTTGTCGGAGAAGTCCGCCGGGACGTTGTAGATCATTTCCCCTCTTAGGGGACTTGAAACATGGCGCATCGAGCGGTAGTCCGCCGGAAGCGGCCAAGACTGAGCCTCCGCAACAATATCAGTGACCGTCACGCGGTTCTCGACCTTGAAAATGCGGTTAAGCTCGTGCTCTGCCGTCATTATGATCTGCGGCAGGTTTTCGATGACGAAGGTGTCCCCCATCTTCCAGAGATGCGTGACGCAGTAAGCCTGGAACTCCTCGTAGGTCATTACAGATGCCTCTCCGGGTTGAGGATCAGCGACCAAGCGATCCATAGGGCAGAGGTCACGGCGATTGACTGCTGCGTCATTCCGGGCGTCAGGATGCCTCCTGTGTCGCCCAGCACGCCTCTCCCGGTGACGTTGGCGAACCTAGTCAGTGCGGTCAGCGGCGGGTTCGGCACGTCAACTCCGGCGTTACCGTCCGAGCCTTGACGCACCCAAAAGCCGGAGACAACTCGGCCAGAGTTGCCAGCCGGGATAGCCGGCAGAAGAACCGTGGTGCTCGGCGTGCCGCTCTCGGTTGCGAAAATGTCTCGGATCGGGTCGTCGGGGTCTATGCCGCGATAAACCGCGTAAAAGCGGTTGCTGATGTTGCCGCTATTGACCGGGATAGTTTCGTTCTCGCTCTCGGCGAACCGGCCGAAAATCTTGCAGCCGCAACCGGGGGTGGCGGTGTTCATTACCGTCGCCAGCACGTCGAAGCCGTCCACCAGTCCGCCGGTAGCGTTGAAGGACGCTCTAACGTCGCACAGGACGATGTAGTCCCCTATAGCGTTAGTGATGTTCAGAGCGACGTTGTTACCGGCGCCAGAACCCTGCACTAACTGAATTTCCGGGCTCGGCGTCGCAATTGGCGCGAAGCTGACCGCTGCGGCACCCAGCGCGTAGGTCTCGGCGCCGTTGCCTCCGATTTCGAAAGCGACGGCTCGCTCGGCCTCGCTGGCGCTAGGGGTCAGAGTTGCGGGAACGCCCCACGTCGCTTGCCCGACATGCGTGATGGTGTCGTGATCGTCTAGGCCGCTCCATTCGTTAGTGCTCGGGGAGCCGGTCACAGATGCAGCGGCTAAGGCGGCGACAAAGCCGTGCTCGGCAGTGCGCAAGCTTAGATCGAGGGCTGCAATGCCGGTGTTCGGGTAGCCGTCGTCGTGGTCCTCGGCGATATCCAGCGGCGACGCGGTCAGACCGTGGCCGACCACTACTACCGCTACTGCCCAAGAAGTGACGTTATTCTGCCACCACAGAATTTCTACGTCCTCCCCTTCCGGCACTTCGGCGACCCACCATGACGTTATGGTGCGATTGGTGAACGGTTCGCTTTCGACTACGCGAGTTGCTTGGATGCCGTCGATGGTTAGCGACGTAACGTTGGCGTTTGTGGTGGAAATGCCAACTGCGACAATCCGGTCGGCGGCGGGGGCGCCAAGCGGGACGTCCTGCAAGTCCCATGTGTCGGTGTTGCCGTCGTGTGCTTCCGCCAGCACGATTTCAGCGTGAGGGAGCGGAACCGTGATTGGCTCATAATGGAATTCGGCAATATCGCTGTTCAGCGCGTTGGAGCCTTGGAAGCTGAGCGCGGAATTGCCATGTGTCGGCTCGTAGGTAGCATCCGACGTTATCAAGGTGAAGGTGCCGGGGTCCGGGTCGCTGTCGAGGTAGTAATAGCCGGAAAGCCCCGTGCCGTCCATCTTGAACACCGCCCAAAACCAGTCGCCGTGAGCAAAGGGCGGGTTGGTGTCCAAGCCGACTAGGATCGTCGCCGTGCCTTCGATAAGCCGGCGGATGCGCTGTCGGTCGGTCTCGTCATACCTGACATGGCCCAAGGCATAACCGCTATCCGGCCCGCTGGGATCGGGGATGGTGAACCGTCCGAGGATGCAAGGTCCGCGCGTCTGGTTGTTGGCGGGAGCCGTGCCCGATATGCGGGCCAGCATCCGATAAATCCCCTCTTGGGGGAATTGATCGACGAAGCGCAGCACGGCGTGTGCTGCCGTGCCTGTGGCGCTCGCCACCACCCGCATAAACTTCTTACCGCCGTCCCCGCTCTCGTCAACGAACGTGACACTGGCGGGGGGTAGGTACTCGGAGGGCTCCACAAGCGCGAGTGCGCCCTCGTTGTCGAAGATAATGTCTGCCGGGAAGGTATCGCCCCCACCAGTGTAATAGGCGTCGAGATATTTCTTGCTCTCCGCAATCTTCGGAATGCGAACATGGTTCCGCTTCTGATACCACAGATTGCGCGGCTCATTCAAGACGGGGTCTAGCATTCCGAAGCCGATTACACCGGGCATGGTCACGCTTCCTTACTTGCGGCTCGCTTTCACCATGCGCGCTTTCGCCTTCGCCTGATTGACGAGGGAGTTATTCTTGAGCGTCGCCTTGACGCGCGACGCAATTCCCCCGCTGGGGGACTTGCTGGCGATGCTCTTAGCGGCGGGCTTGGCGGCGGGCTTGCTGGCGCTCTTGGCGACGGTGCCGCGCGGCACGGGCGGCGTCGTCTTGGAGAGAGCCAGCGGCTTCCGCACCTTGACCGCCATGCTAGCGGTGCGGGGCATGGGACGGATCGCTTCCGACGTTGCCGGCGAGAAGTCGCCGCTGATCGAGTAGCCGCCCTTCCCGTGCGCCTGCCCGACCGACCGCTTGTATCCGCCCATCGTGCCTCCGGGCGAGCCGAGCCCGTAGGACTTCACGTTGTCCCGGCGGACACCGGAGGTCTTGCCCTGACCAACGCGCGCGTAGGGGTTGATCTTCTCGAACGCCGCCATGCTTTACCCTCCGAAGCTGACTTTGAGTTTCGAATACTCACCGGACGTGAGCTGCTTGTGGGCGTACTCGGCGAACTCCCGCGTGCCCGGAGGCGCACCACACATCTTCGCCCATATCTCCGCGACGACGAGCGGTGCGCTGCCCATGTAGCGCGCGCCTTTCTGCTGCCGCTTGACCATCGAACCGGCCAGATGAACGGCGTTGATCGTGTCGTCGCACCGCTGCGACGTCACGACCTTAAAGCCGTTGTCGGTATCGACGATCCGCTCGCTAACGGGATCAGAGTTGCTTCGGAGAGGGATCGGCCCCCTTGACGGCCGCCTCGTCTGGATTGGATTGCCTTGCGCGTCGAGCAGTCGTCCGGCCGAGGATATCGCCCTCGCTGTTCCCTTTGGGTTCGATATCGTCATCGCCATCTTCGTCGTCCTCGTCGTCGGGAATGTATGGCGCCAGCACCCCGTGCTTGGTGAAATGCCGGGCCTGCTTGGCCTCAAGCTCCACCACTTCCCCTTCGCGCACCTTGTGCCCATGCCCGAGGGAGATACCAGCACGCTGGACTACATACTTCTGCTTTGCCACCCGTTTATCTCCATGAATGACGGCAACTCCCCTTGCGGGGGAGTTGCCTTGCGCCAATTACGGCGTCGGCATTACGCCGTTCGTGTCACGGTAGATGCCGTGCGCCGCTTCGTTGTCCACCTGCAAGGTGTATTCGCACCAGAGCAGACGCTTCTTCGAGTGGCCGGTCTCGGCGAGCGGCTTCTCGCGCATGTCCTCCAGATACAGGATATGCACGAACTCGGGGTCGATGAACGGGATCATAAAGTGCGTCCCGCCCGTCGTGTTCTCCTGCGGGTACATGAACCGCGTCGGCACGATCGTCAGCGTCCCGAAGTCGCTCTCGTAGAAGTCGATGGAGTTGATGACCTTCTGGTCCACCGTGTCCTTATATCGGGTCGCGTTGCCGACGAACGTCTCGCTGATGATGCGCTTGTTATTGGCGTTCACCAGCACCAGCGTCGGATCGCCGCCGTTCTCCCAGCACTGCTGGACGACGTCGTTGAACAAGTCCTCCGACAAGTCGGCGACGGTGCCGTTGACGGGGGCCGCGTTCGGGAAGCCCTCGGACACGCCCGAAAGCGTCGGGTCGATGCCGCCTAAGCCAGAGACGGTGTTGGTCCGAATGAACGACGGGAAGCCTGCCATCTGCCTCGCGACGCCGGATGACGCCGAGAGCGCCGGGACGCATTCGAGGAACATGACCTCCTTGTCGCGCTTGATCTCCTTCATCTTGAGGTAAATCTGCTTGCCGATCTTCTGGATATTGTCGGCGGCGGCGTCCACCGCCTCGCTCGTGTGCGAGACGCTGATGGTCTTGTCGCTGATCTGGGTGAAGTTCGCGAGGCGAACACCCAGCGTAGCGGCGTCGAGCGGGGGGCTGTCGTCACCCTCGATCACGCGGTTGGCGGGGTCCACAGCATTCAGTTCGACGACGGGCCATTCATAGTTGGTCGCGTCGCACGATCCCTTGCCGGCTGCCTGCTGGAACGGGCATTCGGTGGGCGAAATCATGCTGTAGGCGTTCTGCAAGTCCTCGAAGATGAGGCTGTTGTCGTATGTCTCGACGGTGTTAGCGGCGACGGCCACCGGACGATCCTTTCGGGTTCTTGGCTCTGGCGTTGGACAGGATAAGCGCCGTCACGTCCTCGGCCGAGCCACTGGACTGAGCACGCTTCGCGATCACCTGTCGCTGCTTCGCAGACTTCTGCGCCGCCGTCTTGATGGCGGCAATGCCACCGCTGCGGAGCTTCTTCCGCTTCGCGGTGCCAGTTCCCCCAACGGGGGAGTTGCCATTCTTCGAGTTCTTGATCTTCTGCAAGTTCAGCCACCTCGCTGCGTCGCGCGCCATGAGGAACGCCCCATGAAAGTCCACCTGAGCGATCATGGCGGGCGAGAAGCCGTAGTGGGCCGCTGCCTCCATAATCTCGGCCTGCAACTTGGGCGCCATCTTCGGCGACTTCAGTTCCGGCCACTTCTCAAGCAGTTCGGCCTGCTGAGCTGCGCGGTACTTCCCGCGAGCTTCGGCCTGCGCCTGTGCCTGAGCATGGAGCTTCCCCGTAAGCTCCTGACGCGCCGACGCGATCCGTTTCTGGTCCTCGTCGTAAGCGTCCTTTTCCAGCAGATACTGGTTCATGTTGCGCGTGCGCAACTTGGGGTCCGGTGGGTCGATGAGCGGGCTGAACAGAACCTCGTCGAGTGACTGGAGAGTCTGCAACAGATTGGTGCGCTGCGTCTCCAGTTCAGCCATCCCGGCGGTGTAGTCGGCGTTCGCCGCCTTCCTTGCCTCGGTGGCCTCCTTGAGACGTTTCTCAATCGCACCTTCGCCAGCATACGCCGCCTTGAGTTCGCGTAGGGTCGCCTCTACGGGTTCGCCGTCAACGGTGACTTCGATCACGTCGTCGTCACTGTAGGCTACTTCGTCGTAGTCCTCGCCGTCGTTCTCTTGGTCGTCCTCGTCGCTGTCGTCGTCGGCGTCTGTCTCGTCGCCGTCGATATCGCCGTCCTCGTCTGCCTCGTCGGCGTCGAGTTGGTCGGCGTCCTCGTCCTCGTCGGCGTCATCGCCTCCAAGGTCTTGGTCCTCTGTGTCGTCGTCGTCCGCGGTCCGGTCTTCGCCGGTATCGCGCACGCCTCCGAGAATTGCGTCCATAGCTCCGCCGGCTGCTCTGCCCATGAGCTTGTCAGCCAGCGCCCGTGCTGCTTCTTTATCGGCCATCTTCCACCCGTTTGCCTTCGTCAACCTGCGCGGCGGTAAAGTTCAGGATATCTTCCACCGCGCGGAACTTCCTGAACCAACCTTCCCGGCCGACGTGATCGTCGTCGGCGGTGGAAAGCAGCGCCGTCTTGTATTCCTCGATCAGCGCCCCGATCACTAGCTGATAATCGGGGTTATTGAGCAGACGCTTTGCGGCGCGCTGAACGTGCTGTTCAAGCTGCATCACTCAACTCCCCCAATGGGGGAAGCGGACGGAGCCGCTTCCCCTGCCGGTTCGGCTGAGCCACCTTCCGCTGCGCCAGTCCTCGGAGCCGCCTGCTCACGCTTGATCGCGTTCTGGTCCACGGCTACCATCGTCTTGCCGAGCACCACAGCAGACTCAATTTCGCGGTTCTGTGCGAGCTTGTCGCGTTCGAGGTCGTCCTTCGCGTTAAGCTCGATGGCCTTCCACTGCATTTGCAGTGTGTCGCTGCGCTGGCTCGCGATAAGCTTAAGCTTCTCGGTGCCTGCCTTGATCTTCTCGCTCTCCAGCAGACCCATAACCGGGTCCATGCCGCCTTCCTTGGCACCCGCCTTCGCAGCTTCCGCCGCCTGTTGGGCGCGCTTCTGAGCGAAGGCCGCTTCGACTTCCGGCGTCACGAGGTTGTAGTACCGGCCGACGTTCGACAGGCCGAACTGCTCGGTCAAGTCCTCCAGAGTATTGTAGACATGCGAGGCGGTGACGAAGGGGTTATCAATCCCCATCATCTGAATAATCTGGATTTGGTTTGCCAGCGTGGCCTGCAAGCCCGCCAGCATCATTTCCGTCTCTTGCGCCCCGAGCCCGACCATTGGCTTCGCGTAGCACGACGGGTCAAAGAGCAACTGATCGACTGGCAGTAGCGTGCCCTTGATCTTGACAATCTGGATACGGTCCAGATGCTGAACGCTGAGTTTCAGCAGCTTGCGGAATACGGGAATGATCCCGGTTTCCACGATATTGCGGGCCATTAACTCGACTTGCCCTTGCGCAAGCATGATCGTGTTGCGGACGGCGTCCTTGTCGGTGCTTTGGAGCGCGTCCGGGTCTAGGCCCTGAGCCGCCTTGGTAATTCCGAGCTTATTCTGGCTGTCTTGCTCCAACCACTGTATCAGCGGCAGGGAACCTTGCAGCGTTGACGGGATCGCGACTACCTGCACCTGCGCTCCCGCCTTCATGCGGAACGGGTAGCCAATGTCGTGGTTCATCAGGTCGTCGAAATTGACCTGTTGGGGGTTGCCGCCGATGCGCGGATGGTTCGCCGCATGGGCGTTGTCAATCGTGGACCGGAGCAGCGACGTCATTACGTCCTGCGTCTCCATCTGGATATCCGGTATGCTCTCGCCGTACACGGTAAAGGGGCGCGGATCGTGCGCCATGACCTCAAACGGGCTTTCGGTCTCTCTTTCGTGGCCCAAATACTCATAATTCGAGCCGCCGAGGTAAACGCAATACAATTGCTGGTAATCTTCGCCTTCCAAGTCCAAATAAACGTAAGCTTCGGTCAAAGCGAAGCGATGGGACAAGATATCGCCCCTATCTTCCTCTGCATCCTTCCGATAACCCCGACGAGTAGCCGAAAGTTCCGGCGTTTCGTTCTGTTCGGGGTCGTCGTCATCTAAATCTTCCCAATTATCGTATTCAATGCCCATTTCGATCGCCTCGGCGACCGTTACCGACCGCTTTTGACCGTGCACGCGAGCATCTTTGGTCGTTGTGGCGTTGCGGCTTATGAAAAACTCATGGCAGGGGATCGCTTCCATCACGATCTTGCCGTTTTGCGGGGTCTGAACGACCTCCATGTCGTAAAGTTCAACTCCCCCAATGGGGGAAGCGGCATTTTCCTCGGTGCTGAGAACCGTCACGTCGGGCATTTCGCTGATGAACTGCAATTCGTCCATCGTTACCATAGTAATCCGGTTGTACTCCGGCGTCGGGGTGTCGTCCCAATACACCTTCAACGGGCAAAGCTTGAATTTCAGGCTCTCATCGAGCCCGTCGTACATCAGTTTGTATCCGCCGGAGCGCCAAAATAGCTGGTGAATGTACGCTTCTTGCTGTTCAACGACCGGAGCGACCTGGATATTCGACGGCTCGTACTTGACGATCTTCTTCCCGCCACAAAGCACGCGCAAAATCGACGGTTTCAGGTTCCGAATGCTGTCCCGAACTTGCGTGGACACAGCGCGGGAGCGCCCCGGTATGCTTTCAATGTCCACTTCGCCGTTGTAATATCGCAGTCCCCGCTCGAAGTCGTCGGAGAACTCCGAAGTGACGAAGTCGATCGCATCTTCTACGTCCGCGACAATCGCGGGTAAAAAGGTCTTGATGCTGAAACGCTTTTTCAGCTTCCGACGCGGTAAAAGATGTACGTTGTTATTCGCCACGATGTTTCACAAACGGTAACTTGATGGCCCCAGCGCGGGCGGTGAAGGGGTCAGCCGTCGTGAACGGCAAGCCGCGCTTCCGCTTCCCTTCACCGCCTTCTCGCCGGGCGATGCCGGCGATCCCCGGCGAGGAAGGGCGCCCTTTGCGACGTTTGCCGGGTGGGACATTCGCCTCACGAGCGCCCATGCCTACTTCGCCTTCTTCTGCGAGCCGATTTTCTTGGCGTAGGCGAGCAGCTCTTTGTGGGGCTTCGCCCCGCTGTCCGTCGCCGCGAACATCGGTTTCGGCTTATCCCCTCCGGGGGGAATTGACTTCCCTGTTCGCACCGGCATGAAAGTAGCCTCCCAGAAGTTGACGGAGTCCTCCAAGGTATAGTCTAGCACAGACCAAAGCAATTGTCAAGCACTATTTTTAACCTCATACAACTCCTACAGAACGATAATTGAGCGGTTTTCCCCAGCCGCCGTCCTGCACCACGCCATTCATCATCGCCCCATCTTCCGCGAGGGTTAAGTTGAAGGCGTCAGCCAAGTTGGGAGACGCTACTTGCCGCGCTGCCAAGTCTTTCTTGCTCTCGACGTCCATCCGGCCTGATGAGTGATCCTTGAAGCAGGTCTCTGACATTTCTTCGATGAACTTGTCCAGTATCTTCTCGTCTATGCCGGCGCTGACGCAGACGTTCTTGCTCTCGAACCATTCCCGAGCGTTATACCACAACTCCGCCCGAAGCCGCACATATCGGTCCTGCATCGCCGCCAACTCTGCAACGTTTATCGCCGTCACCGGCAGGTCCATTTCTGAAAGCCGGTCGGCTACGCCTGCGCCGATGCCGATTGCATCAACATATATCATCGCTGGCCGTTTCTCCTCGGGAAGCCGATCCCAACGCTTCTTAACCCAGCCGACTATGTGCATTGTGTTGGCGAAATGCAACTCGGTAAGAGCCGTGACCCAATTCCCTTCTCTTTCGCAGAACCCGGTAGGGTCGTTACCTCGGCCGGGGTCGAGGCCCCAAACGGCAAGCCCCCTTGTGGGGGAAATGTCGCGGCCGATCGCATCTTCTACCCATGCTCTCGGCACGACGGCGTCCGCGTTGCCTTCTGGAAACTGGCCCAGTACCTTCACTTGGTACTGCTGCGAAGTTATCCCCCACATCTCTGCGATCTGCGCGGGGAACTCCGGCGAAACGCGGGTGCTCTCGAAGCAGGCGACGGTTTTGCGATACCATCCGCGAAGTTTCGTATGCGTCTTGAAGAACAGCCCGGTAACGCGGGTCGGGTTGGAAATCAGAATGACGATGGCGCCTGCGGTGGACATTGTGCCTTGGCCGGCTTCGTACACAACATCATGCACGCCGCTGGCTTCATCAATAAGCAGCATCACATGCTTAGCATGGATGCCTTGCAAAGCTTCCGGCGTCTCCTTCCGCGCTGTGCGGAAGGATATGAAATTGTTCTTGTTTTCCGGTCGGCGGGTGGCTCTGTCGGTTGTGAAGTTGATCTGGTCTTTCAGCCAGTCGGGAAGCCGATTGTGCCACTTGCGAGTTTCCGGTATGAGGCCGTCGGATAGCTGCGAGAAGGACGGGGAAGTAACGACCACTTTCACGTCATCGCGGCATAGGAGGAAATGCAGACCGAGCCATGCAACCAAAGCTGTCTTGCCGACGCCGTTGCCGGATTTGATAGTCACCTTGGTTTCGCCCTCGTCCAGCTTGTTCAGGATATCAAGCTGCCAGTCCTCGATGCCGCGTTCTTTCAGAACCCAAGTGGGTTGGGGAACCTCGTCACGGCAGAGACGGTTGATGGAATTGGTGGCGGGGTCGAACCACTGGTCCTTAACGTCCAAGACCTCCTCGATGAAGAACTTGCGGTCCACCATGCTTCTAGCGACGATGCTCTCGGCGTCTTGCTTGAGCTCGGCCGGGATGCCTGATAGGTCCATTATCGCCCCCTCTTTCTGTTTTAGGCTCTGCGCGCGCTTCCCCTTACGGGGGAATTGACAATAACTAGTCCGTGGATAGTCTAGTAAAAAGTTTGCGATTTGTCAAGCGTTATTTATGTAAGCCATTGAAATCGTTGGACAATTAAAGTTAAATTTCTAGTAAAAACTCCTAATTCAGTATTAGTGAAGCCACGAGTAAGTCGATTAGTTTGCAATTCCCCCAAGCAGGGGACTTGAAAAGTGGTAAAATTCAAAATTTGAAATTTTTTAACGGAGGGTTCAGAAATTTTCAACGGAGGGTTCAAAATTTGAAATTTTTAACGGAGGGTTCAGAAATTCTTTACCGTCTGGGACAGAGGGTGCCAAAATAATGACGCCCCCGGCAAAGGGCCGGGGCGGGGGGGTCTCGCCGCCCGGCCGCGGTTTCCCCAGCGATATCAAGGGGTTACGGGGTTTTCTTCATGTTCCTGGCGGGAGCCGCCCTAGCAATTCCCCTAGTTAGGGGAGGCTAACCCATTGAAATCATTGGCTTTTTAATTACTAGAAAACTAGAAGCGGGATATAACATAATGGCGATTATCAGGTGACACTATATCTGGTAGGGCGAGCAGCCGCTCGCCTACCATATATGGTATGCCCCTGAGAGGCGCTGAGCGGGCCGCTAAGGGGGCATGAAGGCGCTAGGGTGTCCCGATCCATCCGAGAGCGAGATAGGCCGTAAGCGGGCCGCGTGGTGGCGCTGGCGGGGCATTGCGGGGCGCTGGCGGGCTTGCACGCGGGCGCCTCCCCGGCTGGTGCCGGTCGGCTGGTGCCGGGGCGCCAGCGCCTCCCGGCGAGCGCTGGTGGGCGCTGGCGGGCGCGCGCGAGGCGCTGGCGGGCGCTGGCGGGCGCTGGCGGTCGCTGGCGGGCGCTGGCGGGCGCTGGCGGGCGCGCGCGAGGCGCTGGCGGGCGCGCGCGAGGCGCTGGCGGGAGGCGGATCGGGCGCCGGTCAATTCCCCCAATATCGCCCTCCCGAGCGTTTCGCCTCCCCGGCGGGGGACATGACGATATGCGAGCGGGAGGGTCCCCGTCCGCAGCATCCAGCGGAGGACGGGACGGAGCGAGCACGCCCGCGGGAGAGGCACTTTTCATCAGGCATTTCAACGGCTTCCGCCGCGTTCTTAACGTCCAAGTGAGGAAAAACCGCGAATTGTTGTTTCTTCTAGTAAAAATATCCGCAAACTAAGTGACGTCTGGAACAATTCCCGCCTCCCCCAGATAACTTCCAGCTTATTCTACAAGAAATTTTGCCTGACTATTAGAAACTTGAAGAACATGCCGCGCCTTATGCTTGTAAGTGGCCTAGTGTCTTTGACAATTCGGTGCTTGTTACTATATGACTAGAAAGAATAGGCCAATTCGATCAAGTCCCCCGCCGGGGGGACTTGCCCCCAAACGCCCCCAAATCACCCGCTAAACCATTGAAAAACCTCACACATTCCCGCCTGGACCGCTCGGGGAGGGCGATATCTCCCCCCGGCAAACCCCGGCAACCACCCGCTAAGACGTTGAATTAACGCGGAAAAATACCGCTTGACATGCCCCGATAACGCCCTTAAAAGGGAATTCCGGCTTCTACTTTTCACTTCCCCGGCCGGGGGGAAGCAACCGAAAGGCTCTACCAAATGGCTCGCAAGCCCGCTACCGCCAAGACCGCCGCCGCCGACACCAACGCGCCCGTCGTCGCGGACGATAACAAGCCCGCCGACAACGCCGCCGACACCAGCGCCCCGAGCAACTCCCCCGCCGGGGGAGGCGACGACGCCGCCGACACCAGCGCCCCCGAGGGCGGGGACGTGTTGGAGAGCGCAACGCATGACGCAATCGTCACCATTGCGGAAGGCGACGACGGATCGGCCCTTCGCGACCATGTGGAAGGCGATACTTTCAAGGTCGCTGTTACGGCCTACGCCGGGAAGCCGATGACCTTTTCCGCCGCATGGGGGGAGTTCTCGGCGGAGAACAAGGCGAACAATTCCGATAGGTTCGCAACGTTCCAGTCCGCGATCCAAGCCGCGATCCGGGCGGGCTTCCCCTCCTACAAGTCCAAGATGGTGAGCGATATTGCCTACACGCCGCCGATGATCGGGGACAACGCGCCGGAAATTCGGCCTTGGGAAGCCGACGCGGCCGACGCGGGCGTTCGGGAGGCGCTGGTTGCCAAGGGCCAGCACGCGGCGGAACTGGTTGCAAACATCATCGGCGGGAGGAAGCGCGAGCGCGTCGATTACATGGCCCTCGCGGCCGATCTTGTCGCGGCAAACGATCTTGTCGCGTCGTGGTCGCTTACCGCGCGCGGGGACAAGGCGAAGGCCTCGACTGCCGCATGGTCGGAATACGTTACCGCGTTCTTCCCCGCGATCATGGACCTTGGGAAGAACACTGTTTCGGAAGCCGTGACGCTCGGGAGGGCGCCCGAGGCGGTGCTGGCCCGCTGGCCCGAAAACCAGACGTCGCCCAAATCCTTCCAGAACTGGTCTCTGGGCGCCAGAAAGACTTTCGTGCACGCCGCGCGCAACGTTATCGCGCCCGCCGATCCGTTGATTGACTGGAACGCCGCGACCGCGGATAACCCGGACCTTCCCAAGCCCGCCAAGCCGACGTATGCCGTGATCCGCGAGCGGCTTGTCGCCGGGGACGTTCAGGCGGCGCTGTCGGATGCAATCGACGCGAAGAACGCGACGATTGCGAAACTGATGCAGGAGAAGCCGCGCCCGACGGCCGCGATCCGTGAGGCGGAAGGGCAGATCGTCGCTTGGCGGGACGCAATCGCGGTCGGTGATTGGCTGGTTGGCGACCTCCCGGCGCTGACGGAAGGGGACGCAGACGTTTGCCCCTTCAAGCGGGCGCCGCTTGTTAAGGCGCTTGTGACCGCGATCAATGATCGCTGGGCGGAGTATGCGGGTTACGCCGCCGACGACGCCAAGCGTGCGAAAGAGCGTGCTGCGATCGTGGAAGCCAGTGACAAGCTTTTTGCGGACCTCGATCCGGCCGACGCTATCACGCGCCTTTTCAACATGGTTAAGGGGCACGCGGACGCCGCCTTGATTGTGCAGGGTCTGGTGGATCGGCTGGCGGAAACGGAAGCGAGCGCGGGCGCGGCCGATGACGCGGACGCGGCGGCGGGGGACGCGGACCTCGATCCGGGCGCGGGGGAGGCGCCCGGCGACGACGCGGACGACGACGCGGACGAGTAAGCGCCCGGCACGGGCGGGGCGCCAGCGCCCCGCCGACCATCCAGAACCACGACGGCGGGCGGGGACTTGTTCCCCGCCCGTTTCCGTTTGCGCTGGCGCCCGGCTGGTGCCGGGCGCTGGCAAGTCCCCCGCCGGGGACTTGCTCGGTGAGGCGATATTTCCCCCGCCAGCGCCCCGGAGCGGGCCGCTAAGGGGGCAAGCCCGCATGGTCGGCGGGGGGACTACCTGAAAACTCGGAAGGGCGCTCTCCGGGGCGCTCCGGGGCGCTCCGGGGCGCTACGGCGATTGATCCAGGCGCCCCCGGCTGGCGCCGGGCGCCCGGCTGGCGCCTCCCCCGGACGCTATCCCGGCACCAGCCGGGGAGGCGCCCCCGGCTGGCGCCGGGCGCCCGGCTGGCGCCTCCCCCGCCGGGGGACTTGCCCCCCGGCATGGTTACTAGAAAACATGATTGCAAGATTGCTTTGTTCCTCCCGCCGGGAGGCGCCCCGGCTGGCGCTGGCGGGGAGGCGCCCGGCATGGGGCGCCAGCGCCAGCGAGCGAGACGCTACGCGCCCGGCGCGGGCGCCCGCGTACCTACGCGCCCGCGCGCGAGGGCGCCCGTGAGCGGCCCGCGTGGCGGCGCTGGCGACCATTGCATATAGCGCATAGCACAGAAACCATAGATTACTAGAAACCTAGGGCTTCAAAAATAGTTCTTGACAACCCCATAGAACTATGCTATACTAAAAAGAAAAAGCCGGGTAACGGGAACTGACGCGGATAGCAACTCCCCCGCCGGGGGAACCGATAGAAGGGCTAGACTATGCTGGAGATTTACTGCTATATTGGGGGCGATGACACGTTTGTCGTCCGCGCGCGGTATGAAACGCTGACGGCGTTTCTTGAATTCAGGACCGCGCGCGAGGCGGCGGATGCGGCTTACGACATGGGCGTGGAGCACGGCTGCGCGCTGATCGAGTGGAGCGACGACTTCCGCAAGGCTGTCTCGACCACCAGCGCCTGCCCCGGCAACGTGTCGGTCGACTCCCCCGCGTCCCCGTCGTAAGGGAAGCGACAAGCAACTCCCCCCGCCGGGGGAGTTGCCGAGAAACGAGAAACGAGAAAGGCTAGCATCATGTCGAAGCGCGATACCATTGCCGCCCTACTTCGCAAGGCGAACAACCCAGCCGCCAGCAAGGCGGAAGCCTTCGCCGCCATGCAACTCGCCGTCAGGCTCGCCAACAAAGAAGGCTTGAGCCTTGCGGACATTGAGAAGGACGGCGACGAAGCCAATGCCTATGGCAAGCGCGAGTTCGCCAGCGAGAAGGACCACCTGCATCCGGTTGATCTGCTGATCGGCCGCAACATCGGCGAGTTCACCTGCTGCAAGGTCTACCGCACCGCGAAGGCGGGGAAGCATCATATCGTGTTCTTCGGGCACGACGCGGACGTGGAGCTTGCGTCCTATCTCCGGTCCATGTTCATGGCGGCGCTCGAAAACGACTGGCGGGCCAAAAAGACGCAACTCGCCATATCGGGGAGGCGATACGACGCCCGTGCCGAGCGCCAGTCCTTTGTGCGCGGCTTCTGCGACGAGTTGCGGGAGCGCCTTCTGGAATATGCAGGGATGCGGAAGCCGGCAACCGGGACTGACTTGGTTGTAGTCAAGAACGCCCTCTTGATACGGCGCTGGGAACAGTACGCGAAGGACAATGGCATCCACCTAGGCCAGACGGGAGGCCGGGCCTACGTCTCGCATTCGGCCAGCGCCTACGCGGACGGCCGGGCGTCGGGCGCCCGCGTGTCGATCAACGACCGGACTATGGGCGGGAGCGTCAAGCTTATTGGACGGTAACTTTCAACTCCCCCTTCGGGGGGAGTTGCGAGGTATCGCCCTCAAAACGAGGCTACCTAACCGAAAGGCTACGCTATGGACGACAAGCTTACGACGATGACGATGACCGCGGCGCAGGCGATCACCCTGCATCATCATTGGATGACGTGGAAGGCGGGCGGTAGCGCGGACTGCCCCGAGACGTTCGACGCCTTCATCGGCCAGTGCCAGCCGGCGTTCGGCGGGGACTGCATCATGTTCCCCTACTGCCATATGGTAGTCGGGGTCGAGCGCGACGGCTACAAGCACACCTGAAAACCATAGCAACTCCCCTCTCGGGGGGAGTTGCCGAGCAACTCGAAAGGCTAGGACAAATGGAAACGATGGGCTGCCCCATTCACACGCATAGCGCGGGCTGCAACTACGACCTCGGGCTTGCGCTGGATGGTATCTGCTACCATTGCCGCGCGGCTATGTTGGCGGACTTGGCTGCGAAGCGCCAGCCGACGCGATGGGAAAGGTTCCTCGCCCGTAGGGCGGAGCGGCGCGAGCAGCGCCGAGTTGCCCGCGCGTGGCGCAAGGCGCGGCGGGACTGGTGCTCGATCTTCGGGGAATGGAACCAGTGACGAAATACATAGTGACCGCTACGCCGTTTCTAGGCCATGTCGAGCTTCGCGATACCGCGTGCCAGATGGACCATTTCGGCAACGGGTCGGTCGGGGACGCCTGTGGGGTCGCGTACCGCCGGGTCGCGATCCACTATCCCGACGCGCTTCGGCATCCCGACTTCTGCATCCGCGTAACGTTCGAGCGGAGGACGCATGGCAAGGCGTAACTGGCAGAACGAAGGCGATATCATGCGACACATAGACGGCTTCGCCTATGTGCAGCGGGAGCGAGCGCATAACAGCGCGGCCGTAATTCAGGAATGGTGGTCGGCTTACTACCGAGACGGCACACCTATGGCGCGTCGCAATCTGCGGGGGGAGCTTTACCTCCCCCGCTTTGCGAGCGACATTGACGCAATGGCGTTCGCGGAAGGTAGGGAACCGCGTCACTTCAACTCCCCCTCGGGGGGAAGTGCTGAGAGAGGAACTGAGAAATGATTAATGTGAATAGTGGCTACTACTGCACTACGCGCGGTAGGGCCAGCACTACCGTTCTGAACGAGCGTGTCTATCCGACGTTCATGTCCTTCCGTATCCGACTCGGCGGGGATCAGGCCGGGATCGAGTGCGACGTGGACATTGGCGAGGATGACTGCATCGCCATGCTGGAGAAGATGCGTGCGCGCCGAGCGGCGTTGACGAAGGAGATGGCCAATGTATAGCGCGACCATGCCTCTCGCCGCGGCCGAGACGCTGAACGACATTTCCAAGGCGCTGGACGGCGGCACGCTCTACATAGCCATGTCCACCGGCCGCTGGTGGCGCCTTCGGCGCAACGGGCGCACGAAACTGTGGGTGCGTCGCCCCGACGAGTGGGCGATACCTGTGAAGTACGGCATGAAGGGGCACGCCACGATCACGCAAGCGTGGAAGCTCGGCGAGGAGTTCGACTATGCAGAGCGCATCCCGGCAGAGAAGCGCGCATAGCCATGAGACGGGCGGGAGTTACTAGCCTTTCGACCGCCCTTAACTGGACGGGGCGGCATTACGCTGCCCCGTCATTTTTCGTTTCCCCCTCGGGGGGAGTTGCAATGCTAGGAACTTGCAATGTTGGAACAATGCTGCGCCCGCTGCGGGCAAAGGCCGAGGCGGTGGAAAGATAGCTACTGCCGACTGTGCCGCAACGATATCGTGCGGGTCTGGAAGGCGAAGAAACGTTACGGCGACAGCCTAGACGGCTATGTGCCCTACGTCGCCTGCACGGAAAAGCGCGAGGAAGCGAAGAAGGCCGCGCCTATCCGGGCGACGCCGACGCCGAGGGAAAAGGAAAGGCACGGGCTGCTATGAGTGCTTGTCTGCGACGGCTTAGCATTGAGCAAGTGCAGCAGATGACGGAAGTGCTGGCTGACGGATCGTTCACCCGCTTCCGCGCGCTGGCCGAGGACTATCGCCTCTGCCCGCATTGCGCGCTGCACTACGTTATGATGACCGACATTTCGGTTATGAAGGGGGAGGGCATAGAGGCCGACGACGTGGTGCACATCTTTATGATAGCACTAGCCAAGGTCTACGGTCTCGACATTCAGAAGATCGTGCGCGACGACGCCTCAACTCCCCCGCGTGGGGGAACCGTCCATTGAGCAGCGAGAAGGAAAGGCGATATCGGGGGCTCTACGACGGTAACTTTACCGCCGTAGACTTCACCGGGTTAGAGCAGCGCGTAGCTGAGTGGCAAGTTATGCACGACGACGCCGAGTTGACCGATGACGACTACGACGCTGATCTGGACGCAGACAGCGAGCGGTCGCGCGGTCGCGAGCTTATGCGTAGCGTTGACACATACTTCGTCCGGTCAACTCCCCCTCGGGGGGAATTGATTTGGGAGGCTAAGGACGGTCGGCGGACGCCGATCAAGGAAATGGCAACCGCTCACCTTGTCAACGCCGTGCGGCTGATCCAGCTTCATAGAGGGTGGCGGCAAGAGTTTCTGGAGCCGATGATGAAGGAGCTTAACAAACGTGGCGCTGGACAGCCTTATGACAGTGGAGGAACTATCCGAGCGGTACGGCATTCCGACAAGTACCCTAGCAAACTGGCGCGCAACGGGAAAGGGACCGGCTTTTCTAAAGGTCGGTAAACACATACGTTACAGGAAGGAGGACATAGAAGCATGGGAACTGACGCGACGCCGGAACTGTGGCACCGCTTTGAAGAAGCTATGACCAACCTGCCCGGCGACCTCAACATACCGTTTCTGCGACACGTCACCTATACGACGTTCAAAAAGACGCCTAGAGGCTGCTGGGTCAAGCGAGACAACGCTGACGGCATCGGCAATCGTTACTTCATTCGGTATAGCAACAAGCGAAACATCGCCCATGCTACCGAGGAGGATGCGCTGCGGGCGTTCATCAGCACGAAACAGGCGCAGGTAGCGCGCCTTGAGAAGCAGGTGGACAAGGTGAAGTCGTTTATAGAGACCGCCGAGCGCCAACTCCCCCAAGGGGGGAAGTGATGGCGCTCATTCGGCATCTCTGCGCAGTGGGTGGCTGCGCTCGGAAGGTGACGGTGCCCGGCAGGATATGCGAGGATCACCAGTACGAAGCCCGCCAGCGCGAGCTAGACGCGCTAGTGGCCGAGCTAGAGGAAACCCGGCAGCGGCTGGGGCTGTCTAAGACATGGGGCTGTCTCGACCCGGAGTGCGAAATATGTTCGTAATTATCGCCCTCATGTTCGTTCAGATAGCGGCGACCTGCTGGGTCGGCTATGAGATAGTGGAGGCGCGCAAGCAGACCAAGAAAGAGCTAGAAGATATCTACTACCAGATGGAAACAATCTACTATAGCTGGAAGCAAGACAGATGAGCCGGAACAAAGCTAGGGCAGTAGACGCAATCGCGAGCATCGTCAGCGACGTAACGGAAGCCGAAGCGATCTACAATCTGCTGGCCGACAAAGGGCTGTTGCAAGGGAAGTCGGCCGTCTTGGCCGCTATAGAGAAGGCGGACGGCGACGCCCTCATGGTTGGCAGGGGGCTGTTTATGGGCTTCATAGAGCACATGGCGGTGGTGGAGCGTACCGCCTACCACGACGGGATGCGCGACGGCGTAACGCTAAACCTCGCCGCGCGTCGTGTCGCCGAGCGCGAAACGCTGCTGAATATGTCCATAGAGGACTTAGAGTTCTCGGTGAGGACCGGCAACTGTCTGCGAGCCGCCGAAGTTAGCACTATCGCCGAGTTGCTGTTACTGCAACGGCATACCGTGCTAGGCTGGAAGAACGCCGGCGCCCGGACGTGGCGAGAAATCGCCGACATGCAGAGCTACATCAGGGGCGACAAGCGCGATGGCTGACGACAAGGCGCTAGACTTGCTCAAGCGAATGCACGAGTGGGAGGAAGTCCACGACGTCTTAGTGGACTTGCTGAGCTACTGGCAGAGCAAGCCGAAGTCTCTTCCGCAAATCCATGCGGTTGTGAGCCTTAAGCACACGCTGCGCCTGATAACCGACGACTTGCTCTGAGCAAGTCCCCTTGGAGGGGAGTTGAATGCGAATACTGGTAGGATGCGAGTTCAGCGGAGTGGTTAGGTCGGCATGTCGTCGGCTGGGTCACGACGCATGGAGTTGTGACTACGAGGCCGCGGAGGACGGCTCCCCTCATCACTATAGATGCGATCTGCGAACGTTACTCGATCCGTGGTGGGACATGCTGATAGCCTTCCCGCCTTGCACGGACATAGCTGGCAGCGGCGCGGCATGGTTCCAGAACAAGCTCCCCGAGCAGCGCGCGGCGCTGGACTTTGTGAGGACGATATTGGACGCTCCGATACGTCGCATAGCAATGGAGAACCCGAAGGGGATTATCTCCACAAAGATTAGAAAGCCGGATCAGATAGTGCAGCCTTGGATGTTTGGCGTCGGCGAGACGAAAGCATTGCACCTGTGGCTTAAGAACTTGCCTCCGCTGACGCCTACCGAGGTTGTTTCCGGTAGAGAACCGCGGTCGCACATGGTATCCGAGCGGTGGGATCGGTGGAAAATCCGCTCTCGGACACTTCCCCCAATAGGGGAGGCGATGGCTCGGCAATGGGCTGGGCCAATTGAACTTGAAAGGGTCAAAAGATGAAAGCAAACGTTGTTCCTATCCGCGTAACGGTGCCCGTCAGCATCAGCACGCTGCAAGACCTCGACACGGACTACACGACGCTCGTTCGGGCGCTCGTCAACCGGCTGGTGCGCGAGTATGTCCATCGTGGCGGCAGGATCAACCAGTTGGCGGTCAAAGCTAACCTGAACCAGCGGACTGTGAGCCGGCTGGCCTACTACGAGACAACGCGGCCCATGTGGCACACCGTGATGGCGGTCATCATCGCCCTCGGTGCGCTCAAGGAATTCGCCGAGATAACGTCCAAGTTCGCCTCGCGCATGTAGACATGGACTATTTCGAACAAATGCGAAAGGGTCGCCGCGCTTTTATGAAGGCGCGGCGGCAAGAGCGCAAGGACAAGCAGGCAAGCCAGCGGGCGCTAAAGGAGCGACAGGTAGCTTGGGAGAACGATCAGATAGAGGTCCACGACTGGACAAAACCCCTACCGAGGGGATTTGAGTGGAAGCGGATCATGGTCGATGACAAGGGGACGCTTGGAATAAGGATCACGCCTAGAGGGCCATTCGTAGAGCCGGAGGTAAAGAAACGTTACTATCTCAACGGTGCAGCCGTCGTAGTTATCTCTGGCGTCAACTATCCCATAGCGCGGCTGGCGTACTGGTACTACACGCAAGGTCAGTATGACCCCGGAGGCGATAACTATGAAGACAGCCTAGGCGTCCGCGTGGTGGACCCTAAGCGGCAACTCGATATGAGG
The DNA here is from genome assembly GCA_964494405.1 of uncultured Iamiaceae bacterium. Classification (GTDB taxonomy): domain Bacteria; phylum Actinomycetota; class Acidimicrobiia; order Acidimicrobiales; family SKKL01; genus Actinomarinicola. The sequence continues at coordinate 14,835 of CAZBTQ010000004.1, read as the reverse complement.
ATGAGCAACTTGCTCATTTCCAAGCTACTAGTTATGAAAGGAAAGATCAAGATGAACCAGCTTACCGCAGGCGAGCGCATTCTTAAGCGAGTGCGTCAAACGAGCAACTCTAGCGTCGCCAAGTTCCGCGAGAGCATGGCAATCATGGGCATGGTGCAGATCAACCTGTTCGTACCGGAGAACGGGAAGGAGGAAGTGAGCCTGTGCGCCGACAAAGTGCGCGCCTACGCCATGTTGAAGCTGTGCGAGCTTCCGCCTAGCGACCGGCGTAGGCAGTTGCTCGCCGACCGCAACTACTACTCGATCCCTACCTACGAGCGGATCAAGGAGCTCGATGACTTGGTGCGCGCTCGGGGGCTTCCCCTGCTGGGGGACTTGAAGGCGCTCAAGGAGAGCGTTGGCGCCTCCCTGTCGGCGCGCGGGGCTCTGCAACACACTTCCGGCGACGACGAGGAGGTATTCAAGTTCTCCAGCATCGGCGTGGCGCATAGCGCCATCGCCAAGTATCACTACGACTATATCATGTGGAACCTCAAGCAGTGAGCGGGTCCGCTATCGCTCGCGCCTCTGCCGAGGCTATCCGTTCAGCGGCTGCGAACGGCTACACCTTCGCCGACTGGACCGCCGAGCAACTCGCCGACGACATGATAGCGTATGACGAGGAAGTCGCTAATCTGGTCGGCGACGACAGCAAGAAGCGTGACTTTCTAATTCGCTGCTGCGAGCGGATGCTAACTGAGAAAGCAATCAGGGAAGCGAGCAAATGAACCCTAATACCGGCGCAGATGAATACTGCGGTAATTGCCGGTTTTTCACCTTGACCATAGAGCCGAAAGGAGAGTGCAAAAGGCGACCCCGCCTCAACCAGAAGCATAACGACAAGACTGAGACTAGCCTGTGGTGCCACTATTGGGAGAACAACGTGGATAGCAAGATCGACAACCGCTCCAAAGATATCATCGACGAGATGATGAAGCCGGAGACTTTCAAGCCGGACGAGGAGACGCGGTTTGAGACGAACGAGGAGGAGCAACTCCCCCCGATGGGGGAAGCGGTACGCGAACTGCACTTCCTGCGCGATGCGCTGGAACAGCAGCAGCACGAAATGACCGAGCACACGGTCGAGATCGTTCTGAGCGGTAACGATCCGCAACTGTTCGAAGCTCGTGGGGCGCTGCGCATAATCAAAATGATTATAGACGGTATCTCCATGCGGATAACCGACCTCGACAAGAGCTAGACGGTGCCGGGGGAGTTGTTCTAAGCAACTCCCCCAATTGGGGGAATTGAAAATGAAGTCAAAATTGTTTCCGACCCAAATTGTGGACAGTGAGAAGATGGCTAGTCAGCAGGACTTGCCAAATTTCTCGCAGCCGGGGACCGGGAAAACGATATCTACTTTGGCGGCGTTCGAGCAGACGGGCTTCGAGACCGGGCTGATCTGTTGCCCCGTTATCGCCGCCCCTATGTGGCAAGAGAACATAGAGCGGGAGTTGGGGGCGAAGGCGCAGATACTCTCGACCAAGAGCACTTCCCCCAAACGGGGAGTTGACTTCTTCATCACGACGTATGGCTTGGTGACGGCGCACTTCGATGAAATGTTCGAGTTCCAGCCGGACGCCTTGATCCTCGATGAAAGCCATTACCTTAAGAACAGCGAGGCGGACAGAACGAGGGCGATATTTGGGGAAGCGTGCGACGGCATCGGCGGGCTCTACCAAGTCTGCCGCCAGTGCTGGCCTCTTTCCGGAACGCCTATAGAGCGGTACGCGGACGATCTGTGGAGCCAGCTAAGAGCAACGCAGCCGGAATTTCTGCAACGCTATAGAGCCTTGGACTTAGCCGAGTTCCAAGAAACGTTTTGCCGCATGATGCTGAAAGAGTACGGCAACGGAGCCGTGCAGAAATGGCAGTCGGTCGGCAACCAGAACACCGGGCTTCTCAACCGGATGCTATACAAGGATATCGGCATCGTCAGGAGGACGATGGACGAAGTAGAGGAGCACATGCCGCCAGTTACCATGCGGGAAGTGTCGGTCAAAGCGAAGATCACGATGGAGCTGCGCGACGCTTTACGCGGCTTGTCCGAGGAGCAGATAGCGGAGTTGCTCGTTAACGGTAGCGAGAAAGGCGCTTCTCTGCATCGCCTTACCGGCATAGCGAAGCTTCCCGACACCATCAGCTATATCAAGGAGATAGCAAAGCATCGCCACGTCCTAGTCGGCTTCTGGCACCGAGACGTCGGCGAGGAGATATACACGCAACTAGCTAAGGGGAAATGCGATGTTAGCTACATAGACGGGTCCACGACGTTGCCGACTAGATACAATATCCGGCGCCAGTTCATAGACGGGGACATAGACGTGCTCGTCGGGCAAATCTCGGCTATGGGCAACGCGCTAGACGGCTTGCAAGGCGCTGGCAACCATGTTATCTTTGCCGAAGATACATGGGCGCCTAGTAAGATCGAGCAGTTCTGGAAGCGGCTGTGGCGTCTCGGCCAGAAACGGCATGTTCAGGTGGACTTCTGCCGCTCGAACCTGCCGGTAGACGCAGCCATCCGCAGGGTAAGGGAGGACAAGATGATGGGCAACGCCTTGATCCTCACTTCCCCCAACTAGGGGAATTGAAAAATGGTCGATTTTTCTCGTCGGGGCTTTTTGTTCGCAGCACCTGCGTTCATCGTAGCCTCCCGCCTGGACTTCGGCGTGCCGAAAAAGCTCATCCAGCCGAAACTGGTGCAGTGGCCGGTTGGGTCTATGAGTTTCGTGGACGATCCGGCCTCGTTGTTCGGCGGAGTATGGCGCAATCTCGGGCTTCCTAGGAACCCCGGTGTGCGTGCTACTCGCACCTTGTGGGAGCGTATAGAATGAATTAACGCAGCAGAAAATAGGACTTGACAAACGCGCGGTAACGTGGTATGGTAAAGAGTTGCCGCCAAGAATACAACTCCCCCGCTAGGGGAACTGGAGCTAACAGGATGATCCTCAAGGGATTATTGGAGCAAGCGTTCGCGGACGCCCCGCCCGATAGCTGGCCTACATACGATGGCATGGAGCTTGACCGCTCGGAGTTTCTGACTTCGAGCCAAGTCGCGACGTGCTTACGGCAGTCGTACTTCGAGAAGCACGCAGACCAATTCCCCCACGAGGGGTTTCGCGGCAACGGCTACACCGAGCGGGGTCATGCGATCGAAGCATGGCTAGTGTCGAAGCTACTACTGCTGACCGGCCGGGGCTTCAAGTTCTACTTCATCGGCGAGATGCAGCGGTCGTTCTACGATCCGATCCTCGGCCTGAGCGGCACGCCGGATGGCGTCATAGAGTTCCCCAATGGGCAGCGCGTCCTGTTGGAGTTCAAGAGCTTCGATCCTCGCTCGAACACCAATAACTTCCCGCGTCGTAAGCACGTCTTGCAGACGCAACAGAATATGTTCCTCGTCAACCAGTGCCTAGGCTGGGACATATCCGAAGCGATCATCTTCTACATCAACGCTTCGGACGTGTTCGACTGCTACGAGTTCCCGATAGCCTACGACGAGAAGGAAGTGGAGCTCTGCAAGCAGCGGGCGCTTCTGCTTTGGGAGGCTGACGGGCCGGAGGACTTGGAGCCGGAAGGTATCCTGACGGGCGACTGCGAATACTGCCCTGCGTTCCGGCACTGCTCTGCGTTCGTCGGCACGAAGAAGATGCTGGAGGCGGCCGGCACAGGCAGCGGAAATTTTTTGCTTCCCCCGGTGGGGGAGTTGGAAATAGCCGAGGCCGAACTCCGCCTTATTGAGCAATTCCTCTCCATGCGCTCAGACCACCTAGCGGCGGAGAAGGAATTCGAGAAGATCAAGACGTCAACCAAGGAGTTGGTTCGGCGTCTCGGCGGCGGGTTCATCATCGACGGCGAGGCTCTGACCTACAAGGAGGAGCCTGGCAGGATCACGCTTGACAAGGCAGCCTTGATAAAGGCTGGTATAGACGTCGCCAAGTTCGAGAAGGTCGGGCGCCCCTACGGCGTTCTAACGGTAGGGAAGCCGAAGCGATGAGCAAGCGTCTCGTGGATTACACCGACCTAGAGTTGTTAGCGGAACTGTTGCGACGGCATCCGCCGAAACCGGGGCCGAACCGTGTGTCATGGTCGCACCGCCCCCTCGGAGCAGTGATCGGCGTGGGCAAGGATCACGTCGCAGATATCTACCTCGATGAAGATGCCTACGAGGCATTGAAGGATTTGCTCAGTGACGAAGGTGCCCGCAATTCCCCCCGATGGGGGGATCGTATTCCTCACTCCGAGCGATAGCCCGTTCGGCAAGTACCTAGACGACCAACGCTTCCTCAACGCAAAGGATATCACCCCAATGCCCGACGATCCGACGCAGCCCTTCGGTGGCAACGAGAGCTACCGCAGTCCGAACAAGCTGGTGATGCCGCACGTCGGCCCATCCGGTGATCGGATGATGAAGTGGCTGAGCTACCACCACCTGCCCCCCGAGCTACAGGAGTGCGTCAAGGCGTACCGCGAGCTTGGCGAGAGCATCTGTGCCGCCATCCCCGCTGGCCCCGAGCGCACTGTGGCCCTGCGGAAGCTCGTCGAGAGCAAGGACTGCGCAGTGCGCGCCATCATAGAGGGCATGGAGCCCAAGCAGGAGAGCGAGTGAACATGGAACCGGACGACAATCCCGAGCTCGACCTCGAAGACGCCGAGATCGCCAGCGTCGAAGACGACGAGGACGAGAGCGACGAGGACGAGAGCGACGAGGACGCCGACGAGGACGAGAGCGACGAGGGCGACGAGTGCGACGACGACGCCGACGAGGATGACGACGACTAGCTAGTCGTCACGACTTCCCCTAGCCGCATCCCCCGCTAGGGGAAATGGCGGCGCCGGAGTGATCCCGCAGCTCTCGCTCCCTCTCCGGCGTCGCCAACTTCTGAAACATCGCCTACCTTTGGAGGGTTGACTATGGGCGTCCTGACCTCCGTTGCCGGCGAAGGGTTCGGCTGGAAAGCAACGTAGGACCAAGCAACGACAACTAGAAAGGGGGTAGCGAAGTGGACGCTATAACCTCACAGCGCATCAAACCAACTCCCCCGCTAGGGGAATTGCCCTGAGCATTCAATGCGAGGGCGGGGAGGTTTCAGAAGCATCTGACCTCCCCAACATCAACCAGAAGTGGAACTAAGAAATGTCGAATGAAGTAGCAGAGCGGAAGCCGATCTTCGGAGGCAACGTCGGGATGCTCAATCCCGAGAAGCTGGCGCAGGCCCTCGGAGAGAGCGCGGCCAAAGACCCTCGCGGTGCTTCGGCGGATGGTTCGGACTACATGAACTTTTCCGGCAAGGGCGGGCGGTACGAAGTCGGCCAGAAGAAGGAGGACGTCGATCCCGACGAGGCGTGGGTCGTGGACGTCTCGCGGTTCGAGGACGGGTGGATTTGCTGGAAGGAGAACCGGCCGGTCGCGACGCGGCTGTATCCGCTCGGGCAGGAAGTGCCCTCCCCCGACACCAACGAGCACGGCCCGTTCACGCGGGAAGGCGATGGCTGGTATCAGGCCAAGTCCATGATCCTTCGGTCCATCGACACCGGGCAGCAGGTCTACTTCAAGATCAACTCGGTGTCGGGCGTCTCGGAGTTCGCGTCGCTCCAGAAGGCAGTCGTCGCTCGCCTTCGCACGGGACAGCCAGCGTGGCCCGTCGTCAATCTCCGTAAGGAGAAGTTTTCGGCGAAGGGCTACACCAACTGGAAGCCGATCATCAGCATCGACGGCTGGCTGGCGGAACCGCAGCTTGCGAAGCTGAGCGAGCTGATCGAGGGCGAGGAGGACTTCGACCTCGCCGACCTCTACGCGGAAGCCATGTCCCCCAATGGGGGAAGTGTGACCGACCAGTCGGAGGACGACGACGTGGCGAGCGGCGAGGACGCGGCGAACGAGGCGGCGGCGGAGGCGGCACCCAAGGTGGCTCGTCGCAACAAGCGGCTCTAAGAAGTAACTTCCCCCGGTGCTGGGTCAAGGCACCGGGGGAAGTCTCCAATCGCAACCGCCAAGCTGGATGGAGCCTCGCACGAATGACTAACACTAGCACATATCCAGTAGATTGTCAAGGGATATTTTTTCGTTACGTCAGGGACGAAAAAGAGGCCCAGCGAGCCATTCTATCTCTAGACCGCGATGAGGTCTACGCGCTAGACTTCGAAACAACCAGCCTATTCCCCGGCGAAGGGGAAGTGCGGCTGACTACGATCTGCGGCCACGGCGTCTATCTCGTCATAGATCACTTCTATGCCGGGAAGTTTTTCCGTTATGCGGACATGCTGGCGGAGCGGCAATGGGCCGTGTTCAACGCCATGTTCGAGGGGAATTGGTTCGATAGCTACTGCCAAGATAACGAGGTAGTCATCTACGACGTGGGCCATATGCGGAGGGCGAAGCTGGGTGGCGGGCCGTTGTCGCTGGCGACTATGGCTAAGCGCGATCTAAAGATCGACTTGGACAAGGACGAACAAAATTCCAACTGGCGACAACCTGAGCTAACCGATAGCCAAATAGTCTATGCCATGTACGACGGCATAGTTACTTGGCAACTGTGGGAGCATTGGAAGGCGGAACTAACCCCCGAGCAATGGCGGGGGTTTTTGGTTATTAATGAGGCGTGGCGCGGCACGCTGGAAATGGAGCAGACCGGGCTTCAACTCGACGTGGACTACCACAAGACACTGGTAGATCACTGGACGATGAAACGCGACCTGTGCGAGCGATATCTGCGGAGGTTCGTGTCGGAAGCTGAGATTAAAAATCTCCAGTCCAAGACGCAGATTAGTAACTTCCTCAAACGGGAGCTAGACGACAGGACGATTGCGCTCTGGCCCAAGACCGAAAGCACCAAGCAACTCAACCAAGAGCGGGACACGCTTAGGCAGGCCGCGCATCGCCTCCCCTATCCTCTCTCCAGATGGCTCGGCTGTCTGGTGCGGTTCAACTACTATAACAAATATCTCGGCACCTACGGGCAGAAGCTGATAGACCGGCAGGAGAGGCAGGGATATATCCCGACGCGCTTCAACATGGCGCAAGCCATAACCGGGCGATACTCTAGCTCGGCCGAGAACTTGCAGAACATTCCGCGGCGGAAGGTGGTCCGTCGATCCTTTATCGCCCGCACCCGCAACTCCCCCGGCAGGGGAATTGATCCTGATATCTGTCTCGTGATGGCGGACTATTCCTCAATCGAAGTTCGCGTGCTGGCGGAGTTGGCGCATGACGAGGTACTTCTCCACGAAGCGATTTACGGCAACGTCCATGCACGGTCGGCGTCGGCGATTTTCGACGTTGACTTTGATTACTTCTGCGAAGTCCTTGACAGTGATAATCCGAAATACGATAACGTTCGACCGATCTTCAAAGACATGCGAAGTCGTGCAAAGGCTTTCACATTCCAACTCCTATATGGGGCGGGAGCAGGTGCGCTGGCGATCGCGCTGCGTTGTGCCGATGAAGAAGCATACCTTGCGATCGAGGCGTGGGCTAAGACGTATCCAAAAGCCTATCATTACCGGACGTTCATCTTCGAGAAGATGAACCATAGCGGCTTCATCCCTGTGGTGGATGGTCGCACTATCTATGTTTTCAAGCCGGATCGGTCGATGCCGATTGCGGCTAACTACCCCGTGCAAGGCGCAGCGGCGTCGATCATGTATCGGGGCGTCTACCATGTCAACTATGCCTTGCGCCGGTCTACCTTGCGAGCGCAGATGGCTGCGTCGGTCCACGACGAGCTACTCTGCTTCTCACATAAGGATCATGCGAAGGCGACTGGCAAGCTTCTGATCGACGGCATGGTGAAGGGGTGGCTCGATATCTTCCCCGGCACAGACACAACCAATCTAGTCGGAGCCGGCAATCTCGCCACTATCGGAACTTCCTGGGCGGATAAGGTATGAAACAGAAATCAACTCCCCCCGCAGGGGAAGCAGGAAGCAAGGTGTTTTCCAAGGAATTTTTTGATTTTCTGGCGAAGCTGCCGACCTTCAAGGCACGGCTCAAGAAGCGTAACCTTACTGCGGGCCGGGTGGAGTGCCCGCGGTGCAGGAACAAAACGCTGGTGCTGACGCTCAAGGGGACCAACAATCATCTTTGGATGGCTTGCGCCAACAAGGAATGCAACTTCAAGATGGTGGAATAGATGGGACAGAACGGTCAGAGGTTCACGGCAGAACAGATGGTCAGAATGCAGCGCATGTATACGTCAAGAGAGGAGCTTCGGTGCGAGCAGGTAGAGCTTGAGTTCCGGCTTCGCGACATTAACCGTAGGCTGAAAGAACTCGACGCCGTCACCATCGACGTGGAGCCGTCAAAATGATGGACTACAACGCGGTTGACTACAAGACGCTGGTAGGCATAGCCGAGGACTTGGAGCAGGGAGACAACATCATTTCCCCCAACAGGGGAATTGAAGGATTCAACTTCTGCTACTACGGGGTGGTCGTAGCCAAGGAGCGAGCGAGAGGCGAGCACTTCTACACGCCAGCCAAGACGCGGAACTTCGAAGCGGACGTCAGAGACAAGGCTTACCGCTACATGCGCAGGGGAGGCTGGCACCAGCCGTTCGCGTTTCCCATGAGGGCGATATTTGATATTCACATGGCTATGCCGGAGGACTGGCCGCAGTGGAAGGTAACGCTGGCCGTCGCCAATCTCCTGTTGCCTAGCAAGCAAGACACCGACAACAAGGTGAAGGCAATACAAGACGGTATGAATAAGGTGGTGTTCCGCGACGATAGCCAAGTTGTCGCGGTTCAGGCTAGGCAGGTATACCGGCGTGCCGATATGTTCTCGTTTCAGTTCGAGCCTATGGGCTTGACTAAGCTTGAGATTGACCGCCTCGCAAAAATAATGAAGTCTAGGGGGAACTAGAATGTCAATCGTTGAGGACGCACTTGGTCTGGCAGAGCTAGGGCTTTGGGTGTTCCCTTGCAGCGACGACAAGCGCCCGCTAACGCAGCACGGCTTCAAAGATGCCGTGAACGAGCCGACCAAGGTCAAGCAACTCTTTGAGTTCTATGGTGATGCGGCTCAGTTGATCGGTGTCAAGACCGGCAAGGACAGCGACCTACTAGTGCTCGACTTCGACCTTTACAAAGGCAACGGCGTTAGAGCGTTCATGGACGAACTGGTGGCAAAGAGCCTGCTACCGGAGACGCGCGTTCATGCCACTAGGTCTGGTGGCCTTCATGTCCTCTATAGAGGCAACGGAGTATATCCGAACGTTAATCCGCACGACGGCGTCGAGGTTAGGGGAGAAGGCGGATACATCATCTTCTGGCCGGCTCACGGTTGCCAAGTAATCTCGGAAGGCATAAAGAAAGCTCCGAAGGCTTTAATTAACTATCTGACACAGGCTCGGAAGGCTGCGTCGGACGATAGCATCGACGGTTTGAAGCAGAAAGTGCTAGCCGCAGACAACTTCCACGACAGTCTGGCACGGCTTGCGGCTAGGTTAAGTGGTGGTGGTATGGACCGCGCCGCCGTGATGGCTGAGTTGATTCGGCTGCTTTCAGGAAGTGTTGCATCATCGCCCTCTCATCCTCGGCATTCGCGCTGGCTGGGGCTGATGGCTGACGAGAGCAACGAACTGTCGCGGATCGTCGGGACCAGCCATGCCAAGTTCAACGCACAAGCAGCAGGGGAAGCCGCTGATGGAGCATTCGCAGATGAACGGCTACGGGCAGCCGCTGACGCAGCCGGGTTCCGCAACTCCCCTCGTGGGGGAGACGCTAAAGCTGAACCGGCCGTCACCCCCGTTGAGGCTTTTCAAGGGTGGCCGTTTGAGGACGAAGGCTATTTTGCGCACATCGACCACGATCTACTCTCACAGAAGTTTATTCTTCATCCTATACTCTGCGAGGACGAAAGCATCCTTATTGCTGCTGAGCCCAAGACCGGAAAGACTGCTATCGCTCTTACCGTCGGGCTTCATGTTGCCTGCGGATACGACTTGGGGCCGTCTCTACGGGTGGCCGAGCCTCGCGGCGTTCTATATTTCGGCCTCGAAGGACGCAGAGCTATTAGATTGCGTATCGCAGCGTGGAGAAGAAAGATGGGTGAATTGGGAAAAGATGTGCCTGACTTTATCCCGTTTTTCGTCGTGGAGCGAAGCAAGAACCTGCTACATGAAAATGAGCGGCAGACCCTTGCTAATGCAATAAAAGCCGCTGAGCTATGGATGGAGAAGGAACACGGCATTAAGCTTGGACTTATCGTAATTGACACATATACGAAAGCGATGCCGGGTGGGGATCAGAACTCGGTCGAGGACACGTCATCCGTCTTTGACGTAGTTAGCAGGATCAGGGAGCTTAAAGTGTCGGCGTCGGTGGCGTTCATCCACCACAAGGCTAGAGCCGGGAACGTCAGAGGCAGCACGAATATCGAGGCAGACCCTGACGTCTTGACGTCGATCTTCAAGTCGGGCGACAAATTCATCTGGTCGCTGGACCGCGCACGGTCGGTAGAGGAAGGCGCTTCCTATCACTTCCGGCTTCACAACTATCCGCTGGGCGTCAGTAGCCAAGGGTTCGCGATCAACGCCCCGTTCGTGGAGCCGGTAGATGCAACGGACGGCGAGCACGCGGACGTTGTAGACGCCCGAAACGACGCTCGGGCGATGACGCTAATCATCGCCCTCGGTGTAGGTACGCACGAGCTGAAATTGATCCTAGACGTATTGACAGAAGCTGGTCTGGCGCCCGTTCAAGTAGCTCGCCGTGCCAAGATCAAGATGCGCTGGGATAGCAAGCTGTTCCAAGAATTCATCAAAGACCTAGTGCCCGATACCGGCTACTCGTTTGCGGGAAAGACGGTGGATCGTGTGATGGACACGAACCACCATCTAGTTACTCATCTTTCGGTTCGTTGACCCTGATCTTCGTCGGGTCGAGCGACCGCTGGGTGAGCTCGGGGAACTGAGCGCGCTTGGCAAGCCTCGCCAGCGCGTTAGTCCCTGCCTTCTCCAATTCCCCTTCGGGGGGAGTTGGCTGCCGCTTGAAGCCACCTTCCGGCGCCCCGTAGGAGCGAAGGAAAGCAAGCTCGATCACCCTGATCTGTTCGTGTATCTTGCGCCGCTCGAAGTTTGGGTCATGCAGAATGCGGTGCAAATGGGCGGACGCCTTCTCCCCGCTCTCCTGCAACTGAACCCAAACGTTGTCAGGGATGCGGTCGTCCGCCTTCCGCATTAGCGCCAGCGCGCGCTTCTTGGCGTCCTGCGTCTCGGGAAGCAGAACGAGGGCGGTGCCTTTCAGGTCTGACTTAGTCATCTTGCGTGCTCGCTGCGCCTACTGCTGTACCTTGCGCCGGGACGTTTCCGAGGTTGGTTTGCAGCAAAGTGTTGAGGTAGGGGTGTTTCGTTAGCGGGTCCATGAAGCCTCTGCCGGCTAGCGACGTGGACGGATACCATTCGTCGGCTAGTTGCTTCATCTTCATCAGGTTCTCGTCGGCCTGCGCTCCCGGCGCGGCGAGCCAACTGTCGATAGTCGGATACACGGCATTGTGCGCGCTGCGTGCCCTGTCCTTCGCTTCTCTGGAGGCTGCGCCCAAGCCTGCCGCAGTGCTGGGGGCAATACCGGCTGTCTTGTTCGTGAACAGTCTGGTAGCGCCGAGGCCGAGGATACCTTGCCGAACGTAGCGTTCCAGTTCTTCCGCCATCGCGGATCGCAGTTGCGTCCTCGATCCCCCGCTGACCTTAGCGGCGGTGTTGGCGAAGGTGGCTGCCTTGTCGGCGGCGCCCACGAACAAATCCTTGGCTTCCGTGCCGAACATCTGTTCGAGCTTCGCTTGGGTCTTGCTATTGCGCAAGAAGTCCCGAGCAGTTTTCATCGAAGCCGCGTCGCCGGAAGTGAGTTTGTTAACGATCGCTTGAGAAGCGCCCTCCATGAAGCCCGGCAGGTCGGCAGGAGACGCCGCCTCCATAGCAATTCTGAGACTGTCGTCGTCCACGTTGTTGCTGCTGAACGCTTTCCGAGCGGTGTCGTATGCTCGCTCGTAGGAGAACTCGTTGGAGTAACGAGCGTTGATGCTACCGAAGCCGGGGATGGTGTCCACCATATGCTCCGATATCGCCCTCCTTGCCTTTAGGACATGCGCGGCAGTCTGCCTGTCGCCAGACTTCATCGCTTGGTTGGCAATGTCGTCTAGCTCCTCCCTGAGCGTAAGTAGCGACTGCGGCCGCAACTCCCCTTCGGGGGGAAGTGGCGCACCTTCCGGCAGACCCTGCGAGATAATGCGCCGGTCCTCTTTCGTTAGCTCGTCGATGGTATCCTGTATCTGGTTGTCAATTGCCCTGATGTTGGTTTTCTTGTTGGAGAAATCAACGTGCTGGCCGATGAGCGAGCGCATCTCGTCGGCCTTGTAGACAGGACCGTTGGCGAGCGCCTTCTCGAACTCTGGCTGTAGCTTCTGCCGGTTGGCGATTGCGTCCTGCCGTATGACGCTGGCGGTCCTAGGCGCGCGAGCGCCAGCGGTGTTGATGCCCTTCGCTTGGAACGCTTTAATCATAGCGTCCCCGACTTCCTCCTCGAACTCGGGAGCGATCTGCGCCGACCGAGGCGACCCCTCGCCGTACCTGTAGAGAATGTCCTGCGCGTGCGGCTGGGCGTCTCCGCTGGACGCCATTGCTTCGCCCAACCGGCGGAAGCCTGGATTTACGTCCATTAACGTTGCCTCGTCGCCTAGTTCTGCGCGACGCGCAAGCGTCTCCTCAATCGGGAAGTCTCGGCCGCTACCGGGGCCGTGGCCGATAGACTGCCCTGCCTTCTCCATTGCGAAGGTCGCCGCTTTCTGCGGTCCCTGCGTGTTTTTGAAAAGCGAGTACAGGCCGGGACCGAGTTCGCCTAGCAGGGTCTGCCCGCTGGCGCCTCCGAGTGCACCTAGCCCAGCACCAGTGCCGACGTCTTGATCCTTGTTAAGAGCATAGACAGCGCCCTCGCCAGCACCGGCTGCGGTTGATCCAGCGATCCGGCCTCCGGTTGACCTGACGAGAGACTGAGCAAGCTTCGACACATAGGGGATAGCGGCCTCCCCTGCCTCGCGCATGATGGTGCGACCAGCTCCCGACGCCGGACCACCCATGCCTATGCCCCCGGCAACGTTACCGGCTATCGCGGCGCCGGGGCTTCCCTCCTGCGCTTCGTTAAGCCATTGCTCGACTGGCCCTTGCTCGTCGCTCACGCCCATAAGCCGGCTGATGATCGGTTCCGACATGGGCAAGGTGCCGAGTGCCGCGTTGGCGAGCAAGTCCTTCCAGAAGCTGCCGGTGTCATAACCCTTCATCATCCGGTCGATGGTAGGCCCGGCACTGCCGAGAGTTGCCCCTTCGACAGCACCGGCTCCGAACGACTTCAGCCGGCGGAACCCGACTTCGGGGTTCATCCGCGAGCCCTCGTCGCGGGCCTTCGCCTCGGCGATAAGCTGCTTGATCCGCTCGTTGTCCATTGACGTTTGCTCCACAATTCCCCCGCTGGGGGAGTTGTTTAGAAGTGAGTTCCCTTGATGAGCAGCACTTCGGTATCCCCGTCCTTGACGAACACGGGAGTACCGTCCGGCACGTTGAGGTTATCCAGTTGCTCGTCGCTGGTAACGGTGTGGAAAATGCTGTCCTCGCTGTAGCCGTGCGCCGTATTGTATTCCTTGAGGAAGTCCTTGACGAACGCTTCTTCTCCCTTCGGGTTCTTGACGCCGTTTTCTCCGAGATATTGAAGCTTCGCGTTGAAGGCTGCCTCGGCCCGCTCCATGATAACTTTGTTGGCGTAACCGATAATCTCGTTAGCCTCCTTCGAGTTATTCAGGCTCGGCATGGCACTACGAAGACGCTCCGCGTCCCCTTCCGACATGGAGCCTTCGCCCGGCTGACGCATGTAGCTGATGGTTCCTTCCATCATGCTCTTAAACGCTGTGGCCGCGTCGGTCCCCTCCTTCACCGGGTTCCATCCGAACTCCGAGAGGGCGTTGAAGATCGGAAGCGTCGAAGCCGTTACCGGGCCGGTCTGGAACTGCGGGTCTTTCATCAATTCCATCGCAGCGTTAAGGCGACCCATAACGGTTGCATTGTTATTGAACGCCTTGCCCTGTTCCTTAAGCTGCGTCGTCTTGACTTCCAGCGCCGCCTGTTCACCGGGGTTGGCAATGCCAGCCTTGACGCCCTGCTTCATCCAGAAGTCGGCGCGCTCGCTCGCCGGCAACTGCTGCGCATACTCCCACGTCTGAGCGTCGGACGACATGCCCGTCTTGGCCTTGTAGATATCCCGAGCGCCAACAGCGTCCCCGTTCTCCGCGTGCTGGGCTGCGTCCTCGAAGCCTTGCCCCCGGTAGAAGTCGGCTAGCGCGTTGTTGGCCTCGTCGGTTCTGGCTTGTTCAGCGGCCTGCTGATCCGCCTTCATGCCGTTGCTAATGATCGTGGACGCCAGTTCCGGCGAGCCGATAGCGGCCGTAGCAGCGCGCTCGGCCCACGGTGCGTCTCCGAAGGACGAACGAATAGTGTCGGACAGCATCTGGTGCTGCTGCGTCCGGTTGTCGTCGTTGATCGCGTCCTCGAACTCCATATTCTCTTGCGTGATCTGCTGCCCGGTACGCGCCATCATGGTCTGCTGCGCCATCTTCAAGCCTTCTTCACCTGACGCTGCTAGCTCCAGAAGGTCGGGGTGCTCCGTAGCGATGGAGCCAAGCAGTGCCTCCCTGCCCTCCCGCGTTGCTCTGGCGTCGCGTATCTCTTTCAGCCGCTCACGCATTTCGGCCTGCCGAGCACGGTGCGCTTCTAGGAACGGGGAGATATCGGCGGTCTTGCCTTTCCCAATATC